>CAZPYG010000010.1:0-39098 GCA_964590465.1 uncultured bacterium
AGACAAAGCGATCGCGCTTCAGCCAGTCATCGAGGACGTCGAACCATCCTCGCTGGGTTTGCGCGCGTCTCATTGCTATGGTCATACGCGAGTCTCCTTACTTACTAAGGACAAAAAAGGAAGATATATACGGAAGATAATGGCGACAGCTCACATCCAACACATCCCAGTAAGCACAAAAACAAGAAGGATGTCGTGAATTATGAGTGGTGTTTACTATTCTTAACCGTGGCTATCATTATAGGGGGTATTTTTTGAGATATCATCCCCGCCCTTTTAATTTCAGTAGCTTGAGGTCTGAAAGCCGAGTATTTATACTTAGGCCGTCAGGTAGAAATCGGCCATGGGGAGGTTGGTCGTCATCCTGCCCTATGCTTACAAAAAGAATGCTATATGAGAGCGACCCCATCATTAATGGACGGCCCTTGCTAAAGTGAATTCGGTGACTCATGTTTGCCCTTCAACCACGATAGTTTCAGAGAGTGACGACGTCATATGTTTACAGTTGAGTTGATTTTGAAGAATACAGCTCTACCTCTTTCTGTCCAGAAGAAAGAGGTGGGAGATGCTGAAAAGCTTTATGCAGCAGTTGCCGAGGCCATTCGAGGTGGTAGCTCTGAGTTGTTTGAACTGACCTGTGACCAGCAGCCCCATAAGAAGATTAATATCCTGGCCAGTGAGCTGGCAGCGGTGCAGATGTTTGAAAAGACCAGCACAGCCACCGCCTCAGGGCGTCCCCCTGGATTCTTTGCCCTGAGCAGTGAGCAGTAAAGAGGAAATTGATTTGCAGCCGGACAATACCGCATCTCGGGCAGAGGGCAAAGCCGCCATTGAAGTGAAAGATTTACGGTTTCAATGGCCGTCGGGGCTGCCGGTACTGCAGGGTTGCTCTCTGCGGGTCTTACCGGGTGAGTTTTGCATGCTGCTGGGGGACAATGGTAGCGGCAAGTCCACCCTGCTGAGGATTCTGGCGGGGCTGCTAAAACCTCAAGCGGGAGAATGCTTTATCGAGCAGCCGTTGGGGTTTGTGTTTCAAAACCCGGACCATCAGCTCGTGATGCCGACGGTGGGGGCAGATGTAGCCTTTGGTCTAGTGGAGGAAAAGCTGCCCCTGCCGGAAATTCGAGCCAGGGTGGATGATGCCCTGGATGCGATTAATTTGTTGAATCTAAAACGCCGTCCTATCTATGCGCTGAGCGGTGGACAGAAGCAACGGGTGGCAATCGCAGGGGCCATTGCCCGCCATTGCCATGTGCTGCTGCTGGATGAGCCAACGGCTTTGCTGGATCCAGACAGCCAGATTGATCTGGTGATGCGGGTACGAGATCTGGTGAAGGAACGGGGACTGACAGCGTTGTGGGTGACTCACCGATTGGTGGAGTTGGATTATTGCGATCGCGCCTTCCTCCTCAGATCCGGCAAGGTCATGGATGAAGGGGATCCCGAAAGATTAAAGAAAGCGTTACAGAATCAGCCGCTACATTCTTGAAAATTAGGGGATTATACTCTTCATCAAGCAGGAAATTGCCTGTAATGTTAATTTATTACTAAGTTTTACAAGGGTTTTTAGTAGCCAGGGGTTGCGGCATGGGGGTCAGAAACTGCACCGCACGTCTGCTGGTCGATGGCTATAACATCATTGGCGCTTGGCCTAGTTTAAAGCAGGTCATACAGCAGAGGGGGTTTGAAGATGCGCGCAGGGAACTTACAGAAGTTCTGATCAACTATAGTGCCCGCAAGAGTTATGACACCTACCTGGTGTTTGATGCTCACTCGGTAAAAAGACCGGCATCTCAGGAATTAGTCACCGAAAACCTTTCGGTTTGCTATACGGACTTTGGCCAGACAGCGGACAGCTACATCGAAAAGATCTGCTCTCGCTTGATGAATCGCTCCAGACGCAACAATCGCATCATTGTGGCAACCTCTGACCGAGCCCATCAGCTAACTGTGGTGGGATACGGGGCGGAATGGATGTCGGCGAACCAGTTGGACAGCGACGTACAGCTAACCTATCGTCAGAGCCAGAGGCGAGCCCAAAAGCCGAATCGATTAGCCAGTCGCTCTCTCTTGCAGGGACTAGATAACGAAGCCCAGGAGAAGCTGAACAAGCTCAGATTTGGGATTCGTTAATTCACCGAACTTGAACCGGACTGGTTCTTCTGGACTTCTATCATGGCTTAATTCCATACAGGCAAAGGATGGCTTGTTTGACCCGAGGCAAAGAAATCTTGGAAAAGGGTTGTCAAGAATACCCGCTTCTCGCTAGTATGGATTTCGCATTCCTCAGTAGCTCAGTGGTAGAGCGGTCGGCTGTTAACCGATTGGTCGTAGGTTCGAATCCTACCTGGGGAGTTTGAATTGAATAGAGTTTTACGTTCCTCAGTAGCTCAGTGGTAGAGCGGTCGGCTGTTAACCGATTGGTCGTAGGTTCGAATCCTACCTGGGGAGTCAAGGGATATTTTTGATTGAAGCTGTATCCGCATGATGGCGGTTAGTTTCACTTACAACTGGCAATATCGGTACGGGGCTTCTCAAGATGTGAGGGTCCCCTAGCTGAGCAACCTGATTGAGCAATGTATAGGGAAAGCCCTTCACCTTGCTATTAACAACCTTCGTCCCATACTCAAGGCTCAGGTCTATGGAAAAAGTGCCTGAGGCTTCATTTCCCGAAAAAAATTCAGGGGAAATCTAAAGCAAAGCTTAAGCTAAGGCTTCGAGCGGAACATTCCACAAGAAAATTTAGGGGTATTGCTTATAATCTATATATGAATTGTCTTATTCCTACATAGGTCTTCATACTGGCGGGTCAAGTTGCTTAATATCAGCTTATTCCGTAAGAGTCTGGTTAATGGTCTGCCCAACGGGGAAAGGGTAGGTCAGGCAAATTTCAGGTAGTTAGTTTGAGTGAGTGATGCCTCGAATACTCGTCATCGATGATGATCCAGCGATTGCAGAATTGGTTTCGGTCAATTTGGAGATGGCTGGCTATGATGTCAATCAAGCCGGCGATGGCGTAAAAGGGCAGGCCCTGGCTGTCCAACTCATGCCTGACCTGATTATGTTGGACCTGATGCTACCGAAGGTGGACGGTTTAACGGTTTGCCAGAGGCTGCGACGCGACCGGCGAACCGCTGAGATTCCTGTCTTAATGCTGACCGCCCTAGGCCAGACCCAGGATAAGGTGGATGGATTTAATGCTGGAGCAGATGACTATTTGACCAAGCCATTTGAGCTAGATGAAATGCTGGCTAGGGTTCGGGCATTGTTGAGACGTACAGACCGGATACCGCAAGCGGCAAAGCATAGTGAAATTTTGAATTACGGTCCTCTGACATTGATCCCCGAGCGCTATGAGGCCATTTGGTTCGATAGCACGGTTAAGCTGACTCACCTCGAGTTTGAGCTGCTTCACTGCCTGCTGCAGCGGCATGGGCAAACGGTCTCTCCCAGTCAGATTTTGCAAGAGGTCTGGGGATACGAACCGAACGACGACATTGAGACGATTCGAGTCCATGTGCGCCATTTGCGGACCAAGCTAGAGCCCGATCCGAGGCATCCAAAGTACATCAAAACTGTATATGGGGCCGGATATTGCTTGGAATTACCGACTACAGAACAGGCTGGCGAGGTTGTGAAGCAATCCCAAGTTGATTGAATTCAGTCAGCTTGGCTTTTAAGCAACTCTCTGGGGTGGAGAGTTCCAGTCATTTTGCTGTAAGGAATGCATATGGTGGAATAGCTGCCAACAATACTGCTCCGGTAGACCGCAGGTCATGGCTCCTCGTAGGACCACGTTAAAGTACCAGTCATTGGGGGCGATTTCCTGAGGGAGTTTGCTGACGACGGTATAAGTTCGGGTTGAGCCGTACCTTCGACCATCGCATATGACTTCTACCAGTTCTTGCTTATAGCCTTCTTCTCTTCGGTCGAGGTCAGCACTTAAGCGCCAGGGCAAATGGTACAGGACGCCATGGACCAAAGCCGAATCATCGGGCATGATGTCCAGTACTCCACAATTACGACGTCGGGATTTGCGAAAAAAGCCCAGGCGATACCGTTCTAGCACTGCAGGGCCAATAACATAGGGATGGGTGTTTTCTCCCAGGGAACGTTTTAGATCTACTGGACACATGCAGGACCCATAAGCAAAGTAGTAAAAGTAGTCTTCCTGGTGATTCAGGCTACTCTGTTCGTCACCTGGGAACTTAATCAAGTTGGACATAATTAGAACAAGCGAGCTTTGAACGACAAAGAAATAAGTGTTTGATGCTTATTTACACCAAGTTGAAGGAGATAACAGCAGTGCCAGCTACTGGTACCGCCCAGCAGAAGCAAGGATGCCTGCAAATTCTTTGGCAGAGGAGTTAGAACGGCTATTATTGCTGATGACAGTCCCATGAAGGTGGGACCTGCGTTCATCCGCCTATCCCCAGTCGCCCAGCCAGGCTAGGGGGAAGGGGCACCAGGACGGTCAAGGTTAAGAACAGAACCAGTAACCCTAAGGCAGCCCGGGCGTCATCGGGTTCGGTAATATCATCCAGACAAGGACGTTCTAAGGTGCGCTGCAAAATCAGAATGAGTACAGCCCAGTACAGGGCAAGAGGATTTACCAGAGACACTAGGGCTAAAACAATCAAGCTAAAAACCGTTGTGCGCCCAGCGGTTTTACGGCCATAAATCGCCTGTACTACCCGTCCGCCATCCAGTTGTCCGGCGGGCATCAGGTTAAGGGCAGTAATCACCAGGCCCAACCAGCCCATGATAGTCAGGGGATGAACATCGACCAGGGGCTGCTGGAGAGCAGAACCCAGCACCGCACGGGCCAGAAATCCTACTAAGATGGATCCCTGAAAGAACTCGGAAGGCACCTGAAACTCGCTACCCGGGTGAGACAGGATTAGGCCCAGGACCAACAATCCCAAAGAAACCGCCCCTCCAGCAGCGGGTCCAGCAAAGGCAATATCAAACAAAACACTGCGGTTGGGCAGAAGGGATTCAAACCGGGTCAAGCTGCCAAAGGAGCCAATTTGCCAGGTGGGAATCACAAAGGGAGGACTGAGGCGAACATGGTGCTTTTGGGCCAATACCCAGTGGCCAATTTCATGGCTGGCGAGAATGGCTGCAAGAGCGACCAGGAAAGGTAGGGCCTTGACCCAATTGGAATAATCTTGAACCAGGTCAAAACCTTGCAGAGCAGCCCCGGCGACCAAACTTGTAAAAATTGTAGCCAGGCCTAGAATGACGGCTAACCCCCACTGAGTCGGAGTTGTTTTTTGAGGATCAGCCGACTCCGGAAGCACCACTACGGTAGGCTTCTTTTCAAGATTCTCGACTAGAAATAAACGATACTTATTGCCGAGGCGTTCTTGCAGCAAATGGGCCAGTTGATTATGGGTTTCGGCGGGTTGTCCACGCAGGTTGCCGCGAAAGATAGCCCCCTGCTGGTAGGGAATGGTTTCAGTGCGGAAGTAGGTGTCGACTCCAAAGATGCCTTCGATTTGAGCCAATTCCTCCGATGGAATGGCGATGGCGCCATCGCCCGGTTGAGGTTTATCAAAGTCCGGGGGACTGGTCACTTCATCGGTTTTGTTCAGGTCCCCTTCTATAGCCGTTGAGGCACCAGCAGAAACCATAGCGGCGGCTCGTTTGGCGGCTAGATCATCCTCACCAATGGACCGCAATCGTCGCCCCAAATAAATATAGATACCAGTCGAAGCAATCAACAACAGCAGTACCCCGGCCAGGTTAATATAAACCCCCAAAGCAAACAAGCCGAAGAACAACAACCAGGGAGCCATGAGGGCCACTGACTGCAACCAGGCGAGAATTCCCACATTTCCATAGGGACGGGCGCGCAGATAGCCCCAAACGAGAATTGCGATCGCAACCAGTAGAATCAACCCGGTAATAACCATAGGACGTGAATAGTCAGTATCCTTAGCGCAATGTACCAACCCTATTTTCATAAAGTTTGAAAATGGGGTTCAAAATTGTCCTCAGTCTACCGTTGAAGGGGAACCCCGACCAGATTAGCCGACCCTGCTGAATTGCAGAATCTGGTTCAACATACTTAAATAAGTCGAGAACTACCCTCGCCGCCATCCCTTTTTCCCCGAACTCTTTTCGCTATGGCTCCTCTTCCTCCCCATCAAACTCCATCGGACGCATCGGACGATTCACTCCAGACGAGTGATCCCACCGGAGATGAGACAAAGGTGCCCAGGCGGGAGGAACAAGAGGGCTTGGGGCAGTCAAACAATGGCTTAACCGCAACCGGATTGGCATTGCGCCTGGGGAGAGTTTCCCAAACTCCTTTGGGAGATGATGAAGTGGCCGCTCCCTACGCTGGATCTGTCGTGATTGATGGATCGATCGCCTCGGCAGGAGCCGTAACATTAATTGCGGTGGTGGTCATCATTATAGGTTTGGTGATCGACAGTGTTTGGCTGACCCTGGCCGGATCATTGGTCGCCACGGTTGTCTCCCTGCGTTTGATGTGGCCATTTTTTCAGGAAGTGCTGGAAGAGCTAAATCCCCGTCAACAGGCTCTCATTATCGGTATTCCTGGCATCATTCTTGGGGTTATCGGCCTCCTGCAAATTAGCGGTATTAACCGAGCCATTCTAGCCTGGGGCCTGACTTTACGGTGGGATATTCTAGGGGCATTGGGAGACTTTCTGGGCGCCCTTGGCCAAATTTTCATCGCCTTTTTAGCTCTTTTCGTAGCCTGGCGCCAGTATATTATTTCCAGAGATTTAACCGTTCAGCAGAACCGTATTACTCAACAGCAAACCATTGATGCCTATTTTCAGGGTATTTCCGAACTGGTACTGGACGACGAAGGGCTTTTGGAAGACTGGCCCCAGGAGCGGATTATTGCCGAAGCCCGCACCGCCGCTATTCTCAGTAGTGTTGATGCCCCGGGCAAAGCTAAAGTGGTGCGTTTCCTGTCCCGTTCTAAATTGCTGACCCCGCTAAAGCGGGATAATCGCCTGGGGCGGCCCATTCTAGATGGCATTGGCGGTTATGCCGAAGATCGAGCTAAGGGAACCCGGGTCATCGATCTGGGGGCAATGCTAGCGGTCGCCAATCTTACCGATACGGATCTGCGCTGGACTGACCTGAGTGAAGCTAATTTGATCCGGGCAAACTTACGGGGTGCGGATCTGGTTAAGGCGAATCTTTCGCGCACTATCCTCTATCAAGCTGACCTAACCAGCGCAGATGTCATGGGGGTAAGGTTCTTCTATGGTGACGCTCACACAGCCACTCCCAGAACCCGCACGGGTCAGCCCAATTATGAGACTGGGGAACAAACGGGCGCGGTTATTGAAGGGGCTAACCTGACAGGAGTTCAGCGTCTTTCAACAGATCAACGCTATTACTGCTGCGCCTGGGGAGGCTCTGCAACACGATCCACAGTTCCCGGAGGCTGTGAGGATGTTCCAAACCTATTAGGGCGCTAAGTAACAATACTATTTCGCGTGATCAAAGGTACCGGGATGTTTAGAGAAATAACAGAGAATCTTTTTGCTGGCGTTGTTGAATAAATTGCACCAGTTTTAGATCTTCGTCCCAGGAATGGCGGCCTAACCAAGCAGCAATACTATGAATCATGTCTAAGGTCAGCATGACGTCTCGGTCTTCAGCCTTTAAACGCAAATTCAAAACATCATTTAATAGCTCTTCATGCCTATCCACATGGTCTTTTAGGTCAGGATAGCTGTAGGCTTCCATGAGCCGTTCTTCATGTTCGCAATGGACAAGGGCAGCCTCAAACAAATAATTCAGTTTTGACTGAATTCGAGTTCTCTCTTCTTTACACTGAATATCCTGATAAATAGATTGGAGAACTTTGATGAGGGCCGCATGTTCTTCATCGATTTCCGGGAAATTGGTCATGCAAATGTCGCGCCAGTAGGCTAGTGCCATTTCATTCTTTAATTCATTCTTGCTACATAGTACCGAACTACAGAGAAGGTTGTCTTCAGTCTTTCCCCCAGGGTACTGGCATCTGATTCACGATATTCGGGGGAGAGATATAGGGATATTACTGACTCGAATGTTTACACCAGCTCTAGATCGGGATTTGTAGTTTTCTCTAAGGCAAAACTCCACTCCTGGACTTGGACAAGATTAACTTATATTTTGCTTGCTTAAAACCGCAGACATTAGCTCTATCGACACAGAAGAATCCCGCTATATTTCCATCACCTAGCCTAGAAAATATTCTGGGTACAAGCCTTCTCGTACCGAGCATCTAATTCTCCTTCTAAATACTTCTGTAAAAATTACTCCTAGATCGACAGAAAATCTCTTTATCCTATTTCCCAATGGCCAATCGGATTTAATAAAATAACAATTTTGTCAATATTTCCCTTGCTTATGCTGAGGGTCTAACCAGGGTAGTTTCCTCCCTGAGGACATCGGTTATCCCCCCACAGCGCAGATGAGAATCTCTGTAACAGTTTGTTACACTTGCAATTAGCGAATGGAGCAGCCTGAGCTATTTCGTTCGCAATGTTAGGTAACGAGGTGCCCTATGAACGGCAACTTAAAAGTAGGGAATCTGTTTGGCATTCCCTTTTACGTAAATGTTTCCTGGTTTTTGGTTCTGGCTTTGGTGACCTGGGACTACGGCGGTGGTCTGGCTGGGGCGTTCCCCCAGCTTACCGGTGCTTTGCCCTGGGTTCTGGGGTTAGGTGCAGCCTTAGTCCTGTTTGCCTCTGTTCTGGCCCACGAGCTAGGCCACAGCTTTGCGGCCATGAAGCAGGGGATCGGAGTTCACTCCATCACGTTATTTTTGTTTGGCGGCCTAGCTGCATTAGAAAAAGAATCGGAAAAGCCAGTTGGAGCGTTTTGGGTCGCCATTGCTGGCCCCCTGGTGAGCTTTGCTCTGTTTGCCCTATTCTTCACAACGGGTCAGGTCCTCTCCCTGGGTGGCCCCATCGGCGCGATTGTGGCCCTGTTAGCTTACATAAACCTGGCCCTGGGTGCCTTCAACCTGATTCCTGGCCTACCTTTGGACGGTGGTAATGTGTTGAAAGCCATCGTGTGGCAAGTGACCGGTGAGCCCCACAAGGGTATGGTGTTTGCGAGCCGAGTAGGTCAGTTCATTGGATGGAGCGCGATCTCGTTGGGGGCGGCATCCATCCTAGGACTGAGCCCGTTTGGGAACATCTGGACCTTGCTCATCGGGCTGTTTTTGCTTCAGAATGCTAACCGTACCGCCCAATTTGGCGAAATTCAGGGACGACTGCAGGGACTGACCGCTGAAGACGCTGTCACTGGCGATAGCCCCGTTGTCATCACCACTAAAACTCTGCGGGACTTTGCGGATGAGACCTTGCTTTCTGGGGACACCACCTGGAAGAAATTTTTAGTGACTAACGAAGCTGGGGAACTGGTCGGGACCGTTACGGTAGGTGCCCTCAAGCAAGTGCCCCGAGAGCAATGGTCCGAGCGCATCGTTGGTACCATCATGGAACCCTCGCACACCGCCATGGATACGGTTGACTCTGACCAACCGCTGCTAGAGGTGATCCAAATGCTGGAAACTAAAGGTTTGCATACCCTTGCCGTTGTGAAAGAAAACGGTGCCCTGGTGGGATTGTTAGAGAAGGCGTCGATTCAGGCTCTGCTCCGCAATGGAGAACCGGAGGCGGCATAGCTATCTAAACCTCCCAGTCCAGAAGTGGAGGTGTGCCCGAGGGCAAGCTCAAGCTACAGGTTCCGAGCTGGATCTGATGTATAACCTCTGAGAGACCAGAAAGCGGCGATGCAAAGTAAGCATCGCCGCTTTTTTAGCCCGAAGGATGCCTGGAAAGCTTGAAGGAGCGAAGAGCTCCACAAGCTTCTCCGGGGTAGGGGTTTACGAGCTCAATACTTATAGCTCTCAGGTTTAAAGGGACCGTTCACCGGTACATTAATGTACTTGGCTTGGGCTGGCGTTAGCTGGGTAATCACGCCGCCAAAGCCCTGCACCATATAACGGGCAACCTCTTCATCTAAATGCTTGGGCAACACCTGAACGGTGACAGCAGAAGCCTTCTCACCTTCGGGTAGGTCAGCAAATTTCCGCTCGAACAGATGCATTTGGGCCAGCACCTGATTGGCAAAAGAGCCATCCATAATGCGGGAGGGATGCCCGGTGGCGTTGCCCAGGTTCACCAACCGACCTTCAGACAGCAGAATCAGGAAATCGTGGGGGTCATCGCTACGGTAAACCTGATGGACCTGAGGCTTGACCTCTTCCCAACGCCATTCGCGACGCATGAAAGCCGTGTCAATTTCATTGTCAAAGTGGCCAATGTTGCACACCACAGCACCCCGCTTCAGGTGGGTCAGCATCGGGGCATCGCATACGGTTGTGTTGCCTGTGGCGGTAACCAGTAAGTCAGTATTCGCCAACAGTTCACGGTTGATGCTGTTCGGGGTGCCATCGTTAATGCCGTTGATATAGGGGGACACCACTTCATAGCCATCCATACAGGCCTGCATGGCGCAGATCGGATCAACCTCAGCAACTTTTACGATCATGCCTTCCTGCCGTAGGGAAGCCGCAGAGCCTTTGCCCACATCACCGTAACCAATGACCAGGGACTTCTTCCCGGCCATAAGGTGATCGACCCCGCGCTTGATGGCGTCGTTAAGGCTGTGGCGACAGCCGTACTTATTGTCGTTTTTAGCCTTAGTGATGGAGTCGTTGACATTAATGGCAGGTACTTTGAGGGTGCCCTCAACTCGCATTTCCAAAAGGCGATGGACTCCTGTGGTGGTTTCTTCGGTGACCCCATGAACCTTTTCCAGCATTTCGGGATACTTTTCATGGATGTAGCCGGTGAGGTCACCACCATCATCGAGAATCATGTTGGCATCCCAGAGCTGACCATCGGGGGTGCGGCAGGTCTGCTCTAGGCACCACCAGTACTCTTCTTCAGTTTCGCCTTTCCAGGCAAAAACAGGGGTGCCAGCGGCTGCAATCGCCGCTGCCGCATGGTCTTGGGTAGAGAAAATATTACAGGACGACCACCGCACCTGGGCTCCCAACTCCTGCAGGGTCTCGATTAGTACTGCAGTTTGAATGGTCATGTGGATACAGCCAAGAATCTTGGCCCCCTGCAGGGGCTTGGCATCCCGGTATTTGGCGCGAATCGTCATCAGCGCAGGCATTTCGCTCTCAGCGATGGCAATTTCCTTACGGCCCCAATCAGCCAGGGAAATATCGGCAACTTTATAGTCTTTTGTGAGTACAGTAGCTGTCATAGAGTGTTTCCGATGGATGGTCTTACTCAAAGGTAATAGATGTTGCAGGGTGAGGGGTAGTTTTTGGTTTCCCCACGGCCTAGAGCGCTGCTTTTAACGATTCTGCTTTGTCAGTTTTTTCCCAGGTAAACTCAGGTAACTCGCGACCAAAGTGACCATAGGCAGCAGTTTGGCGATAAATCGGACGACGCAGTTGCAGCATATCAATCAGGCCCTGGGGTCGCAGGTCAAAGTGCTCCCTCACCAGGGCCACAATGGTTTCGTCAGAAACTTTGCCAGTGCCGAAGGTGTTGATCGATATGGAGGTGGGATTGGCCACCCCAATTGCATAGGACACCTGAATTTCACAGCGTTCAGCCAGGCCAGCGGCCACAATGTTTTTAGCGACGTAACGCCCTGCATAGGCGGCAGAACGATCTACCTTGGAAGGATCTTTACCCGAAAAAGCCCCACCCCCATGGCGAGCCATCCCGCCATAGGTATCCACGATAATTTTCCGTCCCGTCAGGCCACAGTCGCCAACGGGGCCGCCAATAATGAACTGACCTGTCGGATTCATGTGGTACTGGGTACCCGCGTGTAGCCATTCGTTAGGCAGAACGTGTTTGATAATTTCTTCCATCACCGCTTCCCGAATATCACCCTGGGAAATATCCGGGTCATGTTGGGTAGAAAGCACCACAGCTTCTACCGCCACAGGGTTTTGATGGTCATAGCGGAGGGTCACCTGGCTCTTCGCGTCAGGTCGCAACCAGGGAAGCACATTATTTTTACGTAAATAAGCCTGTCGTTCTACCAGACGATGCGCATAGTAAATGGGAGCCGGCATCAGAGTTTCGGTTTCATTGGTGGCGTAGCCGAACATTAATCCCTGATCACCGGCACCAAGATCCTTATGCTCGGCCTCGTCTACTCCCATGGCAATATCGGAAGACTGCTTGCCGATGGCATTGAGTACCGCGCAGGAGGCTCCATCGAAACCGACATCTGAGCTATCGTAGCCAATATCTAGAATGACATGACGGACGATATCTTCCAGGTCAACGTAGGTGCTGGTACGCACCTCGCCAGCAATAATAGCCATGCCGGTTTTGACCATCGTTTCCACAGCTACCCTGGCATTGAGGTCTTGCCGAAGAATGGCATCTAGAACGGCATCAGAAATTTGATCGGCCATTTTGTCAGGATGGCCTTCCGATACCGACTCGGACGTAAAAATGCTGTATTCGCTCATGGTGCTAAAAGAACTTGGAATTAAACTGCTCAGGACTCTACTTTAGTTGCTCAAGCGGCGAACTGAATGGTCCGACCATTTTCCTTAACTTCCCCATTTCTTCACCTTCCAGAGCAGGTCTTGTCAATTTTGGATAAACATCCGCAGACTTAGATAAGAGGACTTTCTGCCATCAACATGCTGGCAGGGGCCCATGGCTGCTGCCCCCCCGTAGAGCCCCGACCATAATAAATTAATCCGTTCCCGCTACTTAGAGTAATCCAACTTAAAAGTTATCCAACCGAGATTCCTCCCGTTGGTCGGAATGACACAGCCGGTCATGTTGTTCGCGCAGCGGCTCCAGAGGAGCAACGAAGCGAAGCGGAGTCGAAACATCTTAAGTGACTACTGGATAATTACTTTCTGGGAGTACTCTTACCAGGTTTACCCGTTGGCAAAGACAAGGTTTATCCCCCGCCATACCACTGGCCTCATTTAACGTCCTTGCTCGTGCAGTTGATGAATCGCAGCAGCGCAACGTTCGGTCACCGCTTGGAGTTCTTGCCGATCCGTGGAGGGAGGAGGAGAAATCGGCGCACCAATGCGCATGGTTAACGGCACCGAACGAGGCAGCGAAGAGCCTTTGGCAAAAATTTTATGGGTTCCCCAAAGACTCACAGGTAGTAGAGGCACCTGAGCCTTAGCGGCAATTAAGGCCGCTCCAATTTTAGGATTAGGAATACTGCCATCCGCCGTGCGAGTTCCCTGCAAAAAAATGCCGACGGCCCATCCCTGTTCTAACTGCTTCAGAGCCTCCCGAATGGCACTGCGATCAGCACTGCCCCGCTTGACTGGATAGGCCCCATATAGCTTAATGGCCTGACTCAGGACCGGCACCTTAAAGAGCTCTTCCTTGGCCATGTAAGACACCGGCCGCCGCACCGCACAGGATAGAATAGGAGGGTCGAAGTCGCTAGCATGATTGGCAACGACAATCAATGGACCAGATCTGGGCACATGCTCAGTACCGTACACCCGACCGCGAAAATAAAGCCGCAGAACAGGATTCACTACCGTGAACTTAAACAGGTAGTAAAGCAATAGGTTAACGGCGGGTTCTCGATCACGGGCCATAATGCCCCTGCTCCTCAGCTACAAAAGGCATTGAGCTGCTCTAGGGTACCGACGTTAAAGAGCTGCAGCTGCCGACAGGTACGCTTCGTTAGGCCTGTCAACACATTACCGGGCCCCACTTCCACCACCGTATCAATGCCCTGGGCGGGTAACGCCAGAGTAATTTCTCGCCATCGTACCGATCCGGTCATTTGCTGAATCAGACGATGCTTAAGCACATCCCCATCGGTTACTGGAGTGGGATCTACGTTAGATAGAACAGGCATCTCCGCATTTTCAAAGACCAGGGGATCCAGATCCTGCCGGAACGACTCTGCGGCCTCAGCCATCAGAGGGGAATGGAAAGCTCCACTAACGTTTAGCTTCACCGCCCGTTTAGCGTTGACTGCGCCCATTACCCCCAAGACGCCCTCAGGGGTGCCAGAAATGACTACCTGGCTGGAGTTATTGTCATTGGCCAGAACAACATCGGCCGTGGATTCTAGCTTAGCCAACAGCTCATCACGATCAAAGCCCAGCAGAGCAGCCATCATTCCTTCCGAAGCCTGGTGAAACATCAGCTTCGCTCGCTGCTTCACTAGCTTGAGACCAGTCTCAAAATCAAATACCCCAGCAGCATAAAGCGCCACGTATTCCCCCAGACTATGGCCCGCAACGGCCTGGGGGGTCTGTCCCCGTTCCCGGAGTAAATCCACCAGGATGCTTTCGACAACGTAAAGACAGGGCTGAGTGTAGAGGGTGTTAGAGACTTTGTCATCGTCTTGCTGGACCAGCTTCAAGACAGACCACCCCAGCGCTTGCTCAGCCTGGGCAAACCGTTCCTGAGCAAGGGGCAGCGCTGCCAAATCGATTCCCATACCGATAGATTGAGATCCTTGCCCTGGAAAGACCCAAGCTGTGCTAACCATGACGTTTAATACCTCTCACATCACAACGGTCAAAGATAAGAAATATAACAAGTCCAACTCAGAAACTGGAGCTTTCCCTGAGGCAAAACTCCACTTCTGGACCTGGACGAGGTTTATTAAAATACTCTCTCACATAATGCTGGCCGTAGACAGATTACCTCAGTAGTTACACTGAACCGACCCAGGCCAAGTCACCCAAAGATATATACCAAGTCCAGCTCGAAAACTGGAGCTTTCCCTGAGGCAAAACTCCACTTCTGGACTTGGACAAGGTCTAGATTTATTAAAGCTGAATCTTACGACGATCTGTGAGGAAGGGTTACCGAAGTTTTATAGGGCTATCCCCACTTGAAGATGGCGGCCCCCCAGGTGAGCCCCGCCCCAAACCCCGCAGTGGCAATTATGTCGCCCGCTCGTACTTTGTCCGCCCGCACAGTTTCATCCAGGGCCAGGGGAATAGAAGCGGCAGAAGTATTGCCATGGTTGGCCATATTGCTGACGACCCGTTCCGAGGGGACTCCCAGACGATCTGCAACAGCATCCAGGATGCGTTGATTAGCCTGGTGTAATACCAGCCAGTCGATGTCTGTAGCAGCTAGATTGGCACGAAACAGAGCCTTTTCGATGACTTCCGGCACTCGATTGACCGCAAATTTATACACTTCTCGACCATTCATGGTGATGGCCCGGAAGGTCCCCTGCTGGACGGTTGCTTCACCAACCAGAGAGGTCGATTCGGACTGATAGGGGAGCCTCAAACAGCCATTCATGGAGCCATCACTGCAGAGTTCAAAGCCCAGCAGATGGTTATGATCGCTTGCTTTTACCACCACCGCCCCAGCCCCATCACCAAACAGAACACAGGTATTACGGTCTTGCCAGTCAGTCCAGCGGGAGAGCACATCAGCCCCAATCACCAGCACGTTTTTAAATGCGCCGGTACGAATATATTGAGCAGCCGTGACCAGGGCAAAAACAAACCCAGAACAAGCCGCCGTTAAATCAAAAGCAACGGCATGGTTTGCTCCAATCGCCGCCTGCACCTGACAGGCACTGCCAAACAAATCATCAGGGGTAGAGGTAGCCAGGAGGATAAGCTGCAGTTCGGCGGCATCCATGTGGGCCATGGCCAGAGCTTGCCTGGCAGCCGTCGACGCAATGGTAACTAGAGATTCATCGTGACCCGCCAAATGGCGCTGCTGAATGCCCGTGCGGGTGGTGATCCACTCATCTGACGTATCAACCAGTTGACTCAAATCGTCGTTCGTAAGCGTCGTCGATAGGCAGGCTGAACCGCTGCCTACCACCGAAACTCCAGGCATAAATTGTTCCACAGGTTATTCTCCGTCTGCTGCTGGCATGGCAACTTTACGATACTGGGCCTGAATTCGATCCAGCACTTGGTTATCCACTGCCTCTTTTGCCAAGCGGATGGCGTTAAAAACTGAAGGAGCCTGGGAACTACCGTGGCTAATCACCGTTACCCCAGCGACTCCGAGCAATAGACCACCGCCATGTTCAGCGTGGTCGACCCGCTGCTTAATTCGGCGCAGGTTGGGCTTCAAAATTGAGGCACCGACTTTACCCCGCAGGCCCATGGGTAGCTCTTCCCGTAAAATTTGCAGTACCGATTCTCCCACGGCTTCGGCAAACTTCAGCAGTACATTGCCAATGAAGCCATCACAAACCACCACATCAAATTGCCCAGACAGCACATCCCGCCCTTCCGCGTTACCGGCAAAGGGAATATTAGGGTTATCGGCCAGGAGCTGATGGGCACGGATAGCCAGATCGTTCCCCTTGGAAGGCTCTTCACCGATATTGAGCAACCCTACCTGGGGATTTTCGATACCTAATACATAGCGGGAGTAAACGGTGCCCATGATGGCGAACTGTTCTAGAAACTTGGGGCGGCAGTCGACGTTAGCCCCCACATCTAAAATCAGCACCGATTTGTTGGCAATCACCGTGGGAAACACCGCCCCAATGGCCGGGCGATCAATTCCCTTGAGTCGGCCCAGGCGCAATAACGCGGCCGCCATAGCGGCTCCTGAATGACCGGCGGATACCACGGCATCAGCCTTATCCCGCTTGACTAAATCCATGGCCACATTAATGGAAGCTTTAGGCTTCTTACGCAGCCCGCTCAGGGGCTCTTCATGCATCTCAATGCTGCCTTCAGCGGCTACAATTTCGATACCCTGCAGCTGATCAGGGCTGGCTGCGGATTTTTTGATGGCCTCGACGTCGCCCACCAAAATAACGTCTGCGTCTAGCTCAGCCCTCGCCCTAATCGCACCAGCAACGATTTCGGCGGGCGCATAATCGCCCCCCATGGCGTCAACAGCAATGCGTGCCCGGTTTGAACCCATCTGCTAAATCTGTAAAAACCTTAAGAAATTTTAGCAGACTACTCTTCCCCAGGTTCCACGATCCGCTGGAACAAATAGCCGGTACCTCGGGCAGTTAAAATCAGCTCCGGGTTGCTGGGGTCTTCTTCAAGCTTGGCTCTGAGGCGGGAAATATGTACGTCTACTACGCGAGTATCCACATGACGCTCAGGGGTATAACCCCAGACTTCCTGCAAAATTTCAGATCGGGAAAACGGCTCCCCAGACCGACTCACCAAGAGTTCCAGCAGGCTAAATTCCATGCCGGTCAACCGAATCCGCTCATCGCCCTTGTAGACCTGGCGCTTGTTGGTATCAATCCGGATCGTGTTGACAGAAATCACGCCAGAGCTGGGGATGCCAGACATGCCGGTCTTATCGACCCGCCGCAGGACGGAACGAATACGGGCCTCTAATTCCTTTGGAGAGAAAGGCTTTACGACATAGTCATCCGCCCCCAGTTCCAGACCGGTAATACGATCGGCAACATCTCCCAGGGCGGTCAGCATAATGATGGGAATATCTGACTCTTTGCGGAGTTCCTGGCAGACGCCGTAGCCGTCTAGCTTGGGCATCATCACATCCAGCACCACTAAATCTGGGGCCGATTCCCGGAAAGTTTCGAGGGCTTCCTCGCCATCCGCGGCGGTGACAACGTCGTAGCCAATCATGGAGAGGCGTGTTTCTAGAATCCGGCGAATACTGGCTTCGTCGTCAACGACTAGAATCTTTTCCTTATTATTTTCCAAGGTCTTCAGCGCTCCTTATCATGACGACACATTCTATAGAGTTATTTCAAACTTTTTCAACTTTTCTAAAAAAAGATCGGGATCCAGCATTCTGAGCAAGACCCTGGCTGGATCTGGAAAATATTTCAAACCGACGTACTAAGCTAGTTAAGCAATCGTTATTGTAATTGCTATTGATTCATGGTTATTCAATGAAATGCCTTCATTTCAAGGTTTTTTAAGGTTTGTTACGCTGAACCAATATCGGTTTTGCTCTGGGCCTGCAGTTTTTTGCCTCTCCCCACCCCGCTCAGGGTTTTTGAAGGCAGACTGGGGTTTGTTTCGTTACAGTTCTAGAGCATTCCGTTATTTTTTGTAGGATTTGCTTTCCGCCAGTTCAACCTTGGGTTATGCCAAAATCGCGCAGTTTCTATGTGTGTAATCAATGTGGTGCAGAATCATCGCAGTACTACGGACGCTGCACGGTCTGCAGCAGCTGGAACTCTCTAGTGGAACAGGTGGCGGCCCCGAAAGAGGCAAAAATCGCCCGGCTATCGACCGCCTCCCGCAGTCGCACCAGCGGCACTAAAGCCGGGGCTACCGCCAGCCAGCCCCGGCTGGCAATGACCCTGAGTCAAATCGAAGATCATCCCCAGATGCGACTGCCGTCTGGGTATACCGAGCTAGACCGGGTGCTGGGAGGGGGCATTGTACCCGGTTCCCTGGTGCTACTGGGAGGGGATCCAGGCATTGGAAAATCCACCTTATTGCTGCAGGTGGCCCATCAGCTTGCGGCCCGGCAGCGGGTCCTTTATGTCTGCGCAGAGGAGTCGGGGCAGCAGGTGAAGCTGCGATCCCAGCGGCTGGCAAACTCAGCTTCTGAGCAGTCCCGCAGGCATGGTGATACCGGCAAGGGTGATCGTGATCCAAAACAGACGCCCCCTGCCACGACGGACGATGAAACCCCATCCGCAGAGCCCCAGCTGTTTCTTCTGCCTGAAACCGATCTGGAAACAGTGTTAATGGAGCTGGAGTCCCTACAGCCCAGGGTGGCTATTGTCGATAGTATCCAGGCCCTTTACTACAGCGCCCTCACCTCTGCCCCCGGGTCCGTGTCCCAGGTCAGGGAATGTACCTCAGCCCTGATGCAGTTGGCCAAGCGGGCCAATATTTCGCTGTTCATTGTGGGCCACGTAACGAAGGAGGGGGCGATTGCCGGCCCTAAAGTACTGGAACACCTGGTGGATACTGTCCTCTACTTTGAGGGAGACCGTTTTGCCAGCCATCGCCTGCTGCGATCGGTCAAAAACCGGTTTGGAGCGACCCATGAACTGGGAGTATTCGAAATGGTGGATCGGGGGCTGGAAGAAATCAGCAATCCCTCGGCCCTCTTCCTCAGCAATCGGGACGAGCAGGTTCCCGGCATCGCCACCATCGTCGCCTGTGAGGGTACCCGCCCCCTACTGGTGGAACTGCAGGCCCTGGTTAGCCCCACCAGCTACAGTTCCCCCCGACGGTCTACCACGGGGATTGAGTTCAACCGACTGCTGCAGATTCTGGCGGTGCTGGAAAAGCGGGTGGGCATTCCTCTCTCTAAGCTGGACGCTTACGTAGCCTCGTCTGGGGGACTGAGTGTGGCAGAACCAGCCGCCGACCTGGGGATGGCCATTGCCATCGCCGCCAGCTTTCGGGACCGGCTGGTTGATCCTGAACTGGTGTTAATTGGGGAAGTCGGGCTGGGAGGGCAGGTCAGGCCCATTTCTCAGCTCGAACTGCGGCTGAAAGAAGCCTCAAAACTGGGTTTCAAACGAGCTATTGTGCCCAAAGGTCAGGCCGTGAGGGTAGATGGCCTGGAGGTCACGGAAGTGGCTCGGGTGGTGGATGCCATCGCCCAGGCGCTCAAGAGTGCCTAAAGAAACCAACGGCTGAGGCAGACGTCTCCCCAGAACATCCAGGTCATTCCCGGGGGGGCGAGAATCTAATTGTTAGCCGTCCCTGGCGAATGGATTCCCATATCCATGGGAATGACGAGTTGGCTCCCTTCGGTAGAGTCTTGCCCGAAATGGTGCTGCGATAACCGCAAGACCCTTTTTACATAGCCCTATGGACCTATAAAGCGAGACCAATAGTGTTCCATAGGCACGATAAATCGTCCTTTAGCCCGAAATTGTAGTGAAATCACTGTTTTCGGCGGGGAGGGCCGTTACAATATAACGAAATATGTCGCTGTTCGCGAGGCCTCTCCATGACACGTAAGGTTGAAATTTATACCTGGAGCCGTTGTCCTTTCTGTATTCGGGCAAAAGCCCTGCTCGACCGTAAACATATTGACTACGTCGAATACTGCATCGACGGTGACGAAGATGCTCGAGATGCCATGGCCGAGCGGGCTAATGGTCGTCGGTCATTGCCGCAAATCTTCATCAATGGGCGGCACGTGGGTGGATGTGACGACCTCTACGCCCTGGAGGCTGAGGATGGCATTGAGCCCATGCTGAACATGAGCCCTGTGGCTGGGTAAGCCCATCCCAAGCTCCGGATTCCGGGCCACCGTAAATGCCCAGAGATTGGTTGCCAAAACATAGCCTAAGACTATCGATCCAAACTTTAAAAAGTGCCCTACAGCAAGTCCAGGGCACTTTTCGGTTTACACAGGATGGATTCCACCGGGGCAGCCGTTCTACTAGATTACAGCTCAGGGAGGGTCGCCCTGGCCCCTATGAAGCTACCTGTTCTCGGGTCACAGTGGTTTCACTATGGCCATTGGTGTTGTTCCCCACGGTGCGGCGGGGTTGAATTAGCCCATAACCGCCGTGGTTACGCTCGTATACAACGTTGATTTCATTAGTTTCTTCATTGAGAAACATGTAGAAATCATGGTCAATCAGCACCAGTTGTTCGAGGGCCTCTGCCACTGACATGGGAGGCATGGCAAAGTACTTAGACCGCACAACGCCTTCGGGCAGCTGAGGCTCGTTGTGACTCAACACATGGGTAACGTCGGTGGAAGGAGGCTGATTCAGATAAGCCTCAGTGGTTTTCATGGTCGACGAGTGTTTTCGACTCGTACGCTTTTCTTTATACTTGCGAAGCTGACGGCTGATTTTGTTAGCAACGAGATCGATGCTGGCGTAGAGGTTTTCGCTGCTTTCTTCGGCCCGGACTACGGCACCATCCACATATAGGGTGACTTCGGCGGACTGCTTGGAGCTAATGCGAGGGTTCTTCGCGATGGAAAGATTTACATCTACTTCGTTGGTCAGGTGTTTGAAGTGACTGACAGCCTTGAGAATTTTCTCCTCCACATAGTCGCGAATTGCATCGGTAATTTCGATATTCTTGCCTTGGATAACCAGCTTCATAAAGCGGACTCCTTGAAACGTCGGCTTATTGTCTTCACCGTAGCATCTTGTATTGTGGACAACACTGTCCGTTAGAATCCTTTGCATGGTGTGATAATTCTTGATTGCTAAATCCCTGAAATTAAGCTAAAGAGACCGTTTTGGGGTGTTTTTACGGATGACGTTGATGGCGCAAAACCAGCAGGGATCAGCTCAAATCTGCGAAGTATTCGACTTAGGGCGAATGCCCTACGACCAGGCATGGAATTTGCAAAAAGCCCTGGTAGAGCAGCTTAAAACCCAATCTCATCCTGATCAACTGCTGCTGGTTGAACACCCACCGGTGTATACCCTGGGTCAGGGATCAACCCTAGAAAATCTTAAGTTTTCGCCCCAGACGGCTCCCCATCCCCTGTTCCGCATTGAGCGGGGGGGCGAAGTGACTCACCACTGCCCAGGCCAATTGGTCGGCTACCCCATTCTTAACCTGAAGCGTCACCAGCCAGATCTGCACTGGTATCTCCGCCAGCTGGAAGATGTGGTGATTGGCACCCTGGCCCATTTCCATATCCCGGGGGAACGGTTGCCGGGCCTGACCGGGGTCTGGGTCAGGGAAGAAATGGATTCAGACCATCCGGACCGGGATCAGCACCGCAAACTCGCCGCCATTGGCATCAAGGTGAGCCGCTGGATTACGATGCATGGCTTTGCATTGAATGTCTGCCCTGACTTGAGGGGCTTTGACCACATTGTGCCCTGCGGCATCACCGATAAACCAGTGGGCACCATGGCCCAGTTCCGCCCTGGCCTTTCGGTAGAGGAGGTGAAGCCGGTCATCCTTAATCAGTTTGCAGCCGTTTTCGATGTGGTTCTGGAGAACAACGCAGGGGTACCACACCCCCTCAGGAACCTTTAAACTTTTTTGCCGCACAGATACAGCAGACCGACCAGCGACGCAGTTCCCCGTCAGGGCAAGGGCACCGGCAGGAGGGGCACAAAGGCTGACGCTGGGCCAATTGCCGGTTGAGGGAAGCCCACCGTTGAAAGCTTTCCAGGGGAGTTGTTGAGTCAGGGGGAGATGCTTTTGGCACTGCTGCGGGCTCGAAGCTGGGGTGGTGCCGTAACCAGTCTGGCAAGACCAGCGCTGGTTGCGACACTGCCGCGTTATCCGCCGTTTTTCCAGCCCGACGATACCAATCACCGCTGGCAAAGCGAATATCCCGCAGTTCCACCTGAAACTGGTGCTGCAGCTTTTCCAGCAGGTGGGATCGTTCCAGGGTTAGGGTTTGCCCCCACATGGGGTTAGCCACCGCCACATATAACACCTGACGCTCTAGCCGCACGGGACGGGCATGACAGGCAACGGCAGCCCCGACAATGTGAGACCAGTTTTCCTGCAAAATCCGGAACTGGCGACGACTGCGCCACCGGGGTTGTTGCTCAAACTGTTGAATGAGCTGATGAATAGAGTCGAGGGGCATAAGGGCTGCGATCGCAACGATCTGGTGGACACATTGTAAGGCACCCGCAAGCATCCAGTCCGCGCTCTTCCCAGGGGCACCCGCCGGCCCTGAGGTTGAGGTAGGTTCCCGGGCAGCATTGGATTCCTCGGCTGCATCCTTGGGAGGATTTTCCGCCAGCCCCTGACTTGCCCGTTCAGAACGCCCCTATTAAAGAGACCCAATTAATGCAGAGCTACCCACTGTGCGGGTGTAGTCTTGACCGTTGTAAGTCAGCACGACCACCGGCTCTGCGGTTGACGTGTCAATTGACTTCACCCGCACCTGCCCTCCAGCCAGTAAAGCCCCCGCCCTGACGTGACGACTGGAGCCACTTCCAGCTTCTCGAACAATAACGCTTACGGCATCGCCAATTTGGGCCACACCAGAAATCTCAATCTGGTCAACGGGATTCTGCACGGCAGCAGCGGTCGGGGGGACAAATGCAGCCCCTGGAACAGGTTGAGGTTGAGGCAGACTACCCGACAAGACGGGAGTTGGCAGGGAAGGTAAAGGCGGCAAGGCCTGAGTTGCCGCAACCGGCACCACTGGCAAACTCTGTACGGGCGAAACCTGAGTAGGGGCCGTAGTTACCACGGCCTGGGTCGGTTTGGGCCGAGCAGGAACCACACTGGGACGCACAACCGACGCAAAGGGATCGGGGCGACCTGCCACGACGGCATCGACCCGGGCATTGGCAGAAGTAGACTGCAGCAAAGCTGGATCAGCCAGGCGAAACGAAGGAGCAGCTTGAAGAAAAGGCCCAGACTCGAACGGAGTGAGGGGAGCCAGGGTGGCCGTTTCTTCCTGGATGGAGGGTTGCTCGACGGTTTCGGCAGGCTCCGCCTGGGATGACGTGTGAATTAACTTGAGACCCACCCCACAGGCCAGCGCAACTAACACACCACCGGCCAAGGCTGGATATAGCTTACGGTTAGAAATCCCTTTATTCATATCCCAATCCCCACAGTTTCACCATACAATAGCGAACTCTGGTGAGAATGGTTCATCCTTTCGCCTGGTCCAGGGTTCGCCAGATCCAGGATTGAACCAAAGGTGAATCTGCTAGCAGGCCCAGGGGCCAGCGGCTCACGGTTATCGGAGTCGGGGCTATAGGCCGCCCTCCGTCTATGACCAGAAAAATATCAAAACTTAGCCGATGAAGACTTCACTGTGAGAGGATTTAGCACCCCGGGTCTGACGCTTTTGTTGAATCGCCTGAAGCTGCAGCAAGAGCGCGTCCGCTTCCGCCTGGAGATGCAGAAATTCCACCTGCTGGTCAGGGAGGTAGGGCATTTGTTCAACGGTGATCAGACAAATTTTGTTATCAGCCACCAGGGCAGTCTGCCTGGGTTCAGCCTGCGGGACCGAGTCTGAAACGGCGACTTGCGTTTTCGGGCCGTCGGGAGCAATGGGCATGTTTAACACAGCAACTTGATTAAGAAATTGTATTCAGTCAGAACGGTAAGGCATTTCCCCTGCAATGTCTACTAGGGTAAAAATATAGATAGCTGATACGACGGTAAACTAAGGTTTGCACAGTTTTCCATTGCCGCAGGGGCAATGGTGAGTAAGCATTTTTGACTCCTATCCCAACCGTGACCATAAGCTTAAATCCTTCTTCCATTAACCGTCGCAGTCCTTCTCCCTCCTCACCTCAGGCCCCGGCAAACCCCTCGGGGGTTCATCCATGGGGAGGGTTAATTAATGCCTATCGAGAGTTTTTACCGGTCACAGAGCACACCCCTGTGGTTTCTCTGTGCGAAGGCAATACGCCGCTGATTCCAATGCCCTCCTTGGCCGACCGCATTGGCAAATCTGTTCGGGTTTGGGGTAAGTACGATGGGCTTAACCCCACCGGCAGCTTCAAAGACCGGGGAATGACCATGGCCATTTCTAAGGCCAAAGAAGCCGGGACAGCCGCCGTCATTTGCGCCAGTACCGGCAATACTTCCGCCGCCGCCGCGGCCTATGCCAGGCGGGGAGGAATGCGTGCCTTTGTGCTCATTCCCGATGGTTATGTGGCTCTTGGTAAGTTGGCTCAGGCTCTGCTATACGGGGCCGAGGTCCTGGCTATCAAGGGCAATTTTGATGATGCCCTCCGCCTGGTGCGAAACCTATCGGCAGACTTTCCGGTGACCCTGGTCAATTCGGTCAATCCCCACCGCCTGGAAGGTCAGAAAACCGCTGCCTTTGAAATCGTGGATGCCATGGGGGACGCCCCCGATTGGCTGTGTATTCCCGTCGGCAACGCCGGTAACATTTCCGCCTACTGGATGGGATTTTGCGAGTATCACCAGCGGGGCAAATGCAGTCAGCTTCCGCGCATGATGGGCTTTCAATCGGCTGGCGCGGCTCCCCTGGTGCAGGGCCATAGAGTCGATGCCCCAGAAACGGTTGCCACCGCGATTCGCATCGGTAACCCGGCCAATTGGCAAAAGGCAGCAGCGGTAAGGGATGCCAGCCAGGGCGAGTTCAACGCCGTGACCGACGCAGAAATTTTGGAGGCATACCGGCTTTTGGCCCTGGAAGGGGTGTTCTGCGAACCGGCTAGCGCCGCCGCCGTGGCGGGGTTACTCAAAGTTAGCGATCAGGTGCCTGAGGGGGCCAATGTGGTCTGCGTGCTCACCGGCAACGGGTTGAAGGACCCGGACACCGCTATCAGCCATAGTCATAACCAGCTGCGGGACGGTCTAGAGCCTGACTTGAAGACCCTGGCCAGGGCCATGGGGTTTTGATGGTTAACCTCAGGTCAAGGAACCCCCTAGAGATGCAGAAAGCTATCCAGAGCATCCACCATGGCAGGGGGCCAGCGGCGCACCCCTAGGACCCAATCCAGATCCTTGTAGCGGCCATCCAGGCCCACAACAGCCACCCAGTTGCTTTCGGCGGCTCCGATTTGTCCCTCTGACCAGAGAGCCGCCGTCAGGGCCGCACGGGCATCGGCGAAGTTGGGATAGCGACGGGTCAGGCTGCGGAATTCCCGAATCGCTGCTTGAGTAGCGCCCAGCTGAAACTCCACGAGGGCGGCATTGACCCGGGCAAAAGCAAATTTAGGATCCAGTTCTACAGCCTTTTGGTAGTCTGCCAGGGCGGCCTCCCACTGTTCCAGACCAGCTTTGGCGTTACCCCGGTTGTTGTAGGCGGGGGCGTCGTTGGGATCGAGTTGAAGCACCCGGGTATAGTCTGCGATCGCATCCTGCCACCGACCCATGCCTTCCAGGGCGGCTCCCCGATTCAGGTAAGGGTCGGGTTGATCGGGGGCCAGACCAATGGCCTGGTCGTAGTCAGCCAGGGCGGCCGCCAGCTTATTCTGGCTGACACGCACATTGCCCCGATTACTCCACAACGCCGCCTCATCTGGCAAGTACTGGATTAACTGGGTCCAGTATTCCTCTGCCTGGCCGAACCGCCCATCCTGGGAAGCCGCAAAGGCCTTTTGCTTCAGTTCAGTAATGGATGTGATGTCCTGGTCAGAAAACTCTGCCCGGTTTGTATCAGTAGATTGGGCCCAAGCACCATCTGCTGGGGCCAACCATCCCAACCCCAACCCTACTATCAGCAATAGACCGCAGAAAAAGCGTTTCATATCCTCGAAAAACCCGGTCAACGCCATGTTTGATTATGAAGGATGCTGGGGTTATCGGGGCAACCCCACGGCACACCACCGCCGGTCGATTAACCATCAACGCCCCCGACCGACTCATTGATGACCGCTGCCGCCAGCCGAGACCGGGATCATACCCAAGCCTAAGGGGAGTTCAAAGTAACCAATTGTTACAAAGTGGCGAAAGTTTCTCATCCGCCTACCCTCTCCAGGTCCTACCCAAAACCTCTGAAAATCAAGGAGAACAAGGTCTTGCAGAGGCCACCGCAGGGGATACTTCATCTAAAATTTGGGAAACGAAAATGAGAACTTAACTTTCCCTGGCGACCCCCGAGTCGCTAAACTGTCATTGATATACAGTCATCCCGGTCATTACTAAATTATGTCTGTCGTTAGCCAAGTCATTTTGAGTGCCGATGATGAGCTGCGCTATCCCACCAGCGGAGAGCTCAAAGTCATCGAAGACTTTTTAAAAACCGGCGAACAGCGGATGCGCATCGCCGCTACCCTGTCTGAAAACGAAAAGAAGATTGTCGATCAGGCCAGCAAAGAGCTATGGCGACGGCGCCCTGACTTTATTGCCCCGGGGGGTAATGCCTTCGGCCAAAAGCAGCGGGCCCTCTGTATTCGTGATTATGGCTGGTACTTGCGCCTGGTGACCTACGGCATCATTGCTGGAGACAAAACTCCCATTGAGAGCATCGGTCTGATTGGCGTTCGCGAAATGTATAACGCCCTCGACGTGCCTGTTCCCGGCATGGTTGAAGCCATTCGGTGTCTCAAGGAAGCTTCCCTGAGTCTGCTGTCTGACGAGGATATCACCGAGGCCGCTCCCTACTTCGACTACATCATCCAGACCATGGCTTAATTGCGAGGCTTTACCCGCTGGTGACCCTGGTCAAGCAGTAAAGTTCCCATTTCATTCAAACTCCACGCCCAGTTTTCCCACCAAGGTCAGGGAGCTGGGCTTTTGGTTGCCGGTACAATAAGTACCCATGTTCTGTCGTAACGGCTGTTATGGATTTGTTCTCCCAGGCCCAGGCAAACCGATGCCGCATCGGTAAAGTCGTCAAGTCTAATTCCCACTGTGACTATGTGGTGCAGGTGGATGATGCCCAGGACGTGGTAGCCCCCCCCTGCCCAGAAGACTGCGGCTTTGGCCAGTTCGTCAGCCTGGACAGTGAAGACCGCCATTGGGCCGTGGGCCTGGTATATAACTCGCAGTTGTTTAATCCCATGTTTCTTAACAACGGCCCCCGGTTATCCAGTGAGCCCGATCCCATGTTTACGCCTGATCTGGTGCAGGAAACCCGTACCCTGCTGGGCATTGTGCTGGTAGGTACCCTGGCAACCGGAGACCAGCAGTATGGGGTGCATGGCATTCCCAGGGTAGTCGTTCCAGCCAATACCCCCGTTTACGGGATGGATGCGGGTGCAGTGCATCACTTTCACCTGACCCGGGAAGGGAAACCCCAGTTCAGCTATTACAGCCATCTGCTGCGATCCGGGGGGCTATTTGCAACTCAGCTGGCTCAACAGGTGTTGACCGAGTTAGTGAATAGCCGGTTATTTAACGGGGTAGACCAAAAGGCCCTAATGGTGCTGAGCCGAGAACTGAGTTGGAAAAACACCATGGGCGCCATTCGCTAAAAAAAACCGACATACCCAAAAGGGGATGCCGGTTGGTTGTGTGTTCCCTGTAGATGACTCGGCTAAAGTTGAGTCAACCTCAGTATCTCGATTTAACCGGGGAAGCAATAGCCAAAAAATCACTGGGTTCCTGTGAGTTTGATCACAAAGCGTGGATTTTCCGTACTTTTGCTGAAGACACCCAGCAATTCTCGGTAGGGCTGCGCTGGTTTAGGAGATCTCTTGAAACAAATTGCCCCATTTTTTGAGGCACTTACTAAGGGCGCAGGCCTGCGCCCCTAATCGGGGGTATTTTCTTTCCCAGAATTCTCCCTAGTTAATGCCGCTCAGGCTCAGCTTCTCTTTGGCGTAGCCGGATCAGCGGGGAAAGTCGGTTCACCCTTCCACGGTCATCGAACTTTGCGGCCTAACCCCTGTTTACGGGCAGCCCGGCGGGTGAACTCTCCCACGGAGGGATTGCCCTCGGGATGAATCACGCCAGAAGCCTGTTGCCAGAGAGGGACCGGAGCCAGGCGCAATTCGTAACGGCGGCGCTCGTTGGGGGCGGTGACGGGAAGTTGCTTCACGTGATACCACTGGATTTCCTGACATTCTTCGCACCACAGGGCCTCAAGCCACTCCCCAACCAGGGGCACAGCCGTACAGCTGTGGACCAGGGTCAAGGCCGTTTTGCGATTAAATCCTCGCTGTTGGAGATGCTCAGGTCGGTCTGCATAGAGGGAGTATTTACGGCTGGCGCTATCCAAGTAACAGCCATGTACCGGGCAATGGAGAGCCCGTCTTTGAGACCGCTTTCGGTTACGTGTGCTTCGCTTTGTCACGGTTCTTAAACTCAGCAAAAACAGCAATATACCAAGTCCAGCTCGAGATCTGTAGTTTTCTCTAAGGCAAAACTCCACTTCTGGACTTGGACAAGGTTTAGTTAGGAACACCATAATCTAAGTCGTCTCAAATGCCCAGCACTCAGAGCATCACCCCCAGCAGTTAGAAAGTTTTGTAGATTTATAGATTAATACAAGGCTTAATGGTCCCTGTCCGGAAAGTTTTGCAGGGTCCCTGGCAAAGACGCTTCAATTTAAGTCCAAGCCCAGGCCTGTTAAGACTATCCAGGTTAATAGACAGCCGTAAGCCAGAGCGAATCCGAACAATTTTGTTTGCTCTAGAGCACAACACTATCAGTGGATGAGATAGAGTTTGGTATGGCTAGAGGAATACTCTTTTTGGAGACAGGGTCATGATTTGGAGACAGGGCCATGGGGTTATTTGATCAGGCATTTGATGATAAGACATCCTCCCCCACTGGCAACCCCCTAAACCCCGCAGAAGCTTTCGCCAGTATTGCTCTGGTGGCAATCGCCGCCGATGGCTACCTGGCTGACCAAGAAGGAGAAGATATGTCGTTGTTGCTTTCCCGCATGAAGTTGTTCAACAACTATCGAGGCGAAGGGCTGCACCGCATGCTGGATCACCTGTTAGATCGGCTTAAACAGGATGGACCTGGAAAACTCGTGGCCACCGCAAAACAATGCCTCCCACCGGAATTACGGGAAACCGCTTTTGCCATCGCCACTGACCTGATTCTGTCAGACCGTACCGTTACCCAGCAGGAACAAGCCTTTTTGGACGACCTGTACCGGATTTTAGAACTCCCCGAGCCGCTAGCCCTGCAAATCGTGCATGTAATGACGATCAAAAACCGGGGCTGAAGCTTCGGTGCCGCAGGTCAAGGGGAGTTCGTGACCAAGAGGGATCATGTAGTCCCCCTTGGGACTCTGGGGTTAACGGCCAACGTACTCTTGGAGAGATTTCACCTCTAGAGGCTTATCCTGCAAAGATCGGATGGCTGAGGCGGTGGCTCGGGCACCGGCAATGGTGGTGATAATGGGCACTTTATAGGCCAGGGCAGTGCGTCGGATGGAGCGATCATCTTCCTGGGCCGCACTGCCGACCGGGGTGTTAATAATTAACTGAATTTCACCGTTTTTGATGGCGTCTTCAATATTGGGACGCCCTTCGTGGATTTTCAGTACCGATTCAACCACTAGCCCTGCCTCTGCTAAAGCTGATTGAGTACCGGCGGTGGCCACCAGCTTCAAGCCCATATCGACCAGATCCTTGGCCACGGGTATGACAGCCGCCTTATCCCGATCGTTCATGGAAATAAACACGGTGCCTTCCAGGGGCAAACGCTGACTGGCGGCGAGTTCGGCTTTAGCAAAGGCTTTGCCAAAGTCTACGTCAATCCCCATAACCTCTCCGGTAGAGCGCATTTCGGGACCCAGGAGAGCATCGGTACCAGGGAATTTCTCGAAGGGCAGTACCGCTTCTTTTACCGCAATGTGAGTAGGAATGACTTCTTGGGTGAAGCCCAGTTCGGCCAGGGTCTGACCGGACATCACTCGGGCCGCTATTTTCGCCAGGGGGTAGCCGATTGCTTTGGAAACAAAGGGTACGGTACGGGAGGCCCGGGGGTTGGCTTCGAGAATATAAACCTGCTCCCCCTTGACCGCAAACTGAATGTTCATCAGCCCTACGACGTTGAGCCGTTGGGCCAGTTTGACCGTCCAGTCGCGAATGGTGGCCAGGGCTGCATCGGATAGGGTGATAGTGGGAATGGAACAGGCAGAATCTCCAGAGTGGATGCCAGCCTGCTCGATATGCTCCATAATACCGCCGATCACCACCTGGCCCGTTTTGTCAGCGATCGCATCCACATCCACTTCTATGGCATTTTCCAGAAACTTATCAATCAGGATGGGATGGTCGGGCTCCACCTGAACGGCATAGGTCATGTACCGTTCCAGATCAGCATCAGAATAGACAATTTCCATGGCCCGGCCACCGAGTACATAGCTGGGCCGCACCACCACGGGATAATCAATATTTTGAGCTATCTTCAGGGCCCCGTCATAGCTGCGGGCAATGCCGTTCGGGGGCTGCAAAATGTCGAGTTCCCGCAGGATGGCTTCAAATCGCTCCCGGTCTTCGGCCATGTCAATGGAATCGGGGGAGGTACCCCAAATTTTGGTTTGGATTGAGGCAGCACCAGGACCCGGGTTAGCGAGATAATCCTGCAGGGGAACGGCCAGCTTCAGTGGGGTTTGCCCACCAAACTGAATAATTATCCCGACGGGATTTTCCGCCTCAATGATATTCAGCACATCCTCTTTAGTCAGGGGCTCAAAATACAGGCGATCGCTGGTGTCATAGTCGGTGGAAACGGTTTCGGGGTTTGAGTTAACCATGATGGTCTCAAAGCCGTCATCCTGCAGGGCGAAGGAAGCATGGCAGCAGCAGTAGTCAAACTCAATGCCCTGACCAATGCGGTTGGGTCCCCCCCCTAAAATCATGACCTTGGGCCGATTCGAGGAAATCACTTCATCCTCGTCTTCGTAGGTGGAATAGTAGTAGGGGGTATAAGCTTCAAATTCAGCGGCACAGGTATCCACCGTCTTGTAGACGGGAATCACCCCGAGCTGCTTGCGGTACTGACGGACCTCATCTTCCTGGGTACCCGTGGCGAAGGCAATTTGCCGATCGCTAAAGCCCTGGCGCTTGACGGCAAACATCTGGTTGGCGTCAATATCGTTCAAAGGGGTGCGCTTCAGGAATTTCTCAGTTTTGAGCAGGCCCTCCATTTTATGCAGAAACCAGGGGTCAATGCCCGTGAGCTGATAAATTTCGTCTACGCTCAAACCCAGCTGCAGGGCATGGCGCAGGTCAAAGATGCGATCAGGATTAGGGGTGCGCAGCTTAGCCCGAATTTCGTAAAGGCTGGGGAGGGTTTCTCGGCGATCGCAGCCCCAGCCGGCCCGGCCCGTTTCTAGAGAGCGCAGGGCTTTTTGGAAGGACTCCTGAAAGGTCCGGCCAATGGCCATGGCTTCCCCGACGGACTTCATCTGAGTGGTCAGGGTAGGGGCGGTGCCGGGAAATTTTTCGAAGGCAAATCGGGGAATTTTGGTGACTACGTAGTCAATGGTGGGTTCAAAACTGGCCGGCGTCTTCTGGGTAATATCGTTGGGAATTTCGTCCAGGGTGTAGCCCACGGCCAGCTTGGCAGCAAATTTCGCGATGGGGAACCCCGTTGCCTTGGAGGCCAAAGCAGAACTACGGGACACCCGTGGATTCATCTCAATGACAATAACTTCCCCGGTGTCGGGGTTAACGGCAAACTGGATGTTGGAGCCTCCGGTTTCCACCCCAATTTCCCGAATAATCCGGATGGAAGCATCCCGGAGTCGCTGATATTCCTTATCTGTCAGGGTCTGGGCAGGAGCCACGGTGATCGAATCGCCGGTGTGAACCCCCATGGGGTCCAGGTTTTCAATGGAACAGATAATGACGACGTTATCCGCCAGGTCGCGCATGACCTCCAGCTCGTATTCCTTCCAGCCCAGGAGGGATTGCTCAATCAAAATTTGGGACACCGGGCTGGCATCCAGGCCTGACCGGGTAATGGCTTCAAATTCTTCCTGGTTATAGGCGATACCGCCCCCGGTGCCGCCCAGGGTGTAGGCGGGGCGAATAATCAGCGGGAAAGAGCCGATGCGCTTGGCAATTTCCCGGGCTTCATCCATGGTTTCCGCCAGACCAGAGGGGCACACCCCGACCCCAATGCGCTCCATAGCTTCCTTGAAAAGCTTACGGTCTTCGGCCATTTCGATGGCCTCTAACTTGGCCCCAATGAGTTCGACGCCGTAGCGATCTAGCACCCCGCTTTTGGAGAGGGTAACGGCGAGATTGAGGGCGGTTTGACCTCCCATGGTCGGGAGCAGAACATCCGGACGCTCCCTGGCAATGACTCGCTCGACCAACTCGGGCGTTAAAGGCTCGATGTAGGTTCGGTCGGCGGTCTCAGGATCCGTCATGATGGTCGCCGGATTGGAGTTCACCAGCACCACTTCGTATCCCTCTTCCCGCAGTGCTTTACAGGCCTGGGTGCCAGAATAGTCAAATTCACAGGCCTGACCAATAATGATCGGACCAGACCCGATCAGCAGAATCTTTTTGATGTCATCACGGCGGGGCATAGGCGACAGAGTAGCTCATGAAAATCCAAACCATTTTAAGGGGTATCCGATGAATCAGCTTGTCTGTTTATCGGCAGCGGCGAGAAAAGATCCCCAGCGATTCCCACAGAAGGCACCCATGACTGACTTTCAGAACAAAACCGCAGAAATTATGTAAGTTCTGTCAACATTTTTTGACCAAAATTCCAAACAATAAATCAGTACATACGATCCATTAAAGAACAAATGTACTACAATCATCTTTAGCAATTTTGATTGATGGGGAAACCATGGTTGCTCGGTCTGGTCCAAACATAGATTGGCGGTTTTTCGCCCTAGCATTCCATTCCCTTGTGGTTGTCGCCGTAGGGTTTTGGGGGACGACGGAATTTAGTCAATATTCCGAAGGTCTCAGGGCCGACGAACAGGCTCAACCAGAGGTGAGTCAGACTCCGGCGAATCCCTGGGCCGGTTCTTCCTTTCCCCTGGAAAACTTCACCACTTATACCTCGCCCTTTGGGTATCGCCAGCACCCCTACGGCGGCTACCGCTTTCACTATGGCCTGGACTTTGCCGCTCCCATGGGCAGCTACATTCGGAACTGGTGGGATGGAACGGTCCTGCGGGTAGCCCAGGATAACGCCTGTGGTACCCATGCCGTCATCCAGTCTGGGCGGTGGACCCACGTTTACTGCCACATGCAGGGGTACGTTGTGGTTGAAAAGGAAGGAGGTCGAGTTCTGGTTGACCGGCAGGGGGGAATCGCCCTACGTCAGGGCAACAAAATCCGCGCCGGGGAAAAAATCGGTCGGGTCGGGATGACCGGCAGCACCACCGGACCTCACCTCCACTGGGGATTAAAGTATGACGGGGTTTGGGTGGACCCGGCGGTGGTGATTAAAGCGATGTATGACAACCAGTAGGGGGGTACTGAGCTTTCCCGGGGCTTGGCTGCAGCGGTAAAGCCGGTTTCGGTCGCCTGTAACGTCGCCTAACCCAAGGCCAAGAGGGCAAATCCCCCAAGCAACCCTGTCCTTCTGGTCCCGGAAAAGGTTTAGTTCCAATATGCAGTTAAATGGGGAATGGTCATTTATCCCCCTTCTGCCTGTGCCTGACGCCAAACCCTCCCGCTCCCTGGCTAATATTGCCGGCATTGTGGCGGTAGCGACTCTGATCAGTAAGCTCATGGGGCTGTTCCGCCAGCAGGCCATTGGCGCAGCCTTTGCGGTGGGGCCAGTGGCCGATGCCTACAGCTTTGCCTATATCATTCCGGGCTTTCTGCTGATTCTGCTGGGGGGGATCAACGGTCCCTTTCACAGTGCCATTGTCAGCGTAGTTACGAAGCGCCCCAAGGCGGAAACCGCCCCGCTGGTGGAATCCATCAATACCCTGGTGGGTCTTATCTTGCTGGGCCTCTCGGTGCTGCTGTTCCTGTTGGCAGGCCCCATTATTGACCTGATCGCCCAGGGGCTATCCCAGACCGATCCAGTGGCACGGGATATTGCCGTACTGCAGTTACGGATTATGGCTCCCATGGCCCTGCTGGCCGGGTTGATTGGGATTGGCTTTGGCACCCTGAATGCCGATAACCAGTTCTGGCTGCCTTCCCTGAGCCCCATTTTTTCTAGCGGCACCGTACTGCTGGGGTTAGGGCTGTTATTTGCCGCCATTGGTCGAGACATTGCCAGTCCAGCATTTTATAGGGTGGGTGGGGCTGTCCTGGCAGCCAGTACTTTGGGTGGGGCTTTTTTGCAGTGGCTAGCCCAATTGCCAGCCCTGTGGAAGTCAGGGTTGGGGCGACCTCGTTTGCGGTTTGACTGGGCCGATCCTGGCGTACGTCAGGTGCTGAGGATTTTGATTCCAGCCACCCTGTCGTCGGGGATGCTGCAAATTAACCTATTCACAGATTTGTTTTTTGCTTCGTTTATTCCGGGAACAGCCGCCGCGTTGAGCTATGCCAATCTGCTGGTACAAACCCCGTTAGGAATTATTTCCAACGTCATCCTGGTACCGTTTTTACCGCTCTTTTCCCGGCTGGCAGACCCGATGCACTGGCCCGAGTTAAAAACTCGCATTCGCCAGAGTCTGCTGTTTACGGCTCTGACCATGCTGCCCCTGGGGGCCATCTTTGTTGTCCTGGCCCTGCCCATTGTGCGGGTCATCTACGAACGGGGGGCGTTTGACCAGGAAGCTTCTACCCTGGTGACGTCAGTTTTAATGGTCTACGGCCTGGGGATGTTTGTGTATCTGGCCCGAGATGTACTGGTGCGAGTGTTTTACGCCCTGGGTGATGGTCAGACGCCCTTTCGCATCAGCCTGGTGAACATCGTGCTGAATGGCGTACTGGACTATATCTTGATTCAGCGGTTCGGGGCACCGGGTCTGGTCCTGGCTACCGTGGGGGTCAATATTTTCTCGACCCTGGTCATGGTGATGGTGCTCCATCAGCGGCTGAGAGGCCTGCCGTTGCTGTCCTGGGGGGGAGCGATCGCAGCCCTGACGGGGGTCAGCGTCCTGGCGGGCCTGGTCGCCTTTGGTAGCCTGGGAATGTTGGAGTCCTGGCTGGGAACTGAAAGTTTTCTGGTGTTGCTGATTCAGCTTGTGATTCCGGGTCTGCTGGGAATGTTCGTCTTCGCCCTGGGCACCTTATTGCTGCCCATTCCTGAGGCCGGTCAGCTGGTGCAACGACTGAAGCAGAAGTTTAGTCGCTAGTTGGCTCCTCTGCCTGAATGCGTTCAGCTTCTTGGAGGGCCAGCTGTTTATTTTGACTGTAGGTTTCGATCCGGTCCTGGGCGATGGGGTAACGTTCATCGGTGGAGGGCACTTCTGCCATGAGATCGGCAGCCCGTTGCCAGCGCACCGCTAAATCTAGCCATTGGGCCGCCGTCTGGGCCAATTTGCCATCCTCCACCGACTGCTGCGCAATGCGCACGGCCAGCACAAACGGGTCTTGTTCGGGAGGCACCGCGGGCACTGCCGGTTCGTCCGCACTAGATTCCTCGGATTGGGGTAGCATAGCCCCCAGATCAAATCCCAGCCAGTCTTTAGTGGCCCACCCTACCATCAGCAGCAGCAGACAAAGGCTGGCACCCCCAATCAATCCCCGCCAGAAAGCCATCTGGCTAGAGCTGCCTTTTTTCGAGGGAATATCGTCCAGGAAGGGATTGCGCTGCCGGGGAGAACGCAGGTCCTGCCAGAAACGCACCACCGGGTTGGGGCGTTTCAGGGTAATCGGCTCTGACCAGAGAAGGCTGTTTTTGGGATCGCGCTTAATTTCATCCAACCAGAGCAACTGCTGCTCTTGAACGATGCGGCTATTAATATTGACTTTCGTCACTCCCCGGGGGCTGATGGATTCCAGTACCCGGCGCACTTCATTGACGACCTCATCCTTGGCGAGTTGGTCTACCCGGGGGGCCTCCACCAGGAGCTGCAGCACACCATTATCCTGTACAGCTCGGGTGCGAATGCCGGTAGCCGCAAAGTGTTCGTTCAGGAGCTGAATGATAGCCGCAATGCTGCCCTGCCGGGCCTGGAGATCGATATCGTCAATGGTAGGAGGCATGGCACAAATCTAAATCAGCCACAATTGTAGCTAGTATTTCAAAGGTTGATATGATCCCCGCATTATAATCAGGGGTTGCAATGTTGGCAATCGTTAAACCTTTGGATCCGCCACAATTCAGAGTTGAAGCGGTTTTCTCCAGGGTCGTACCATCGACTGCGATCCAGCCAAAATTCCGTCAGCCCGGTGTGGCCCAGGGAAAACCCCCAGGTGCGATCTCCCCCCATTAAGTCAGCCACAATCTGCTGCAGTATCCAGTGGTGGCTAATGACCCAAATACGATGGTCGTTCTGGTGCTGATTCAACAACCCACTGACAAATCCTTGGGCTCTCTGGTGCCCCTGCTGGAGAGTTTCTGCCTGGGGAATGGGTCGCCAATCTAACGATTGCTCCAGGGCACTACACAAGTCTGGGTAGCGCTCCTGGGCCTCTCCCCAGGTCAGTCCTGCCAGGACGCCGTTGTCGTATTCTTTCAGGGCCTCCATCCAAACGGTGGGGACCTGCTGCAGCCCCGTCTGGTGGTCAGGCCTGGCGTTGGCAAAACCAGCGAGCATTCCCTCCAGGGTTTCAGTTGCCCGCTTCAGGGGGCTGCAGTAGATATGGGTGGGTTCCCAGCCCTCTTTGGCTAAACGCTGGCCAAGCTGGAAAGCCTGTTTCTGACCCAGGGCCGTTAGCCCGGTGGAATAGCAACCTTCCATCCGCCCTTCGCCGTTGCCCACCGATTGCCCATGGCGGACCAGCAGTAGTTTGAGAAATGGCATCCGAGGTTCTTTTACTGAAAAAAACACCTGGGGCCGTGTTAACCACAACCCCAGGTGTCTATACTGCCAGGAGCGAGACTCAAATCAACCTTAACCAGGAGGGTTAAGGAAGCGATTGGCAAACTTCATCACGTCACCGAGATCAGTGCTGTCGCTGCGATCGTTATTCAGGAAGGAATTGAGCAGGGCATTACCGCCCCCCTGGCCGGGCCTGGTCGCTCCCATACCCAACAGTCCCATAATGGCCGGTAGCATTTGGGGCAACATGGACTGTACCATTCCCATGTTTAACCCGCTTTTCTGAGCCACAGACTGTATGAGCTGCTGCTGCAGGTTAGGCGGAATCACCGATTGCAGGGTGGACAGCCCCCCGGCCCCGGCCAGATCACCGAGCTTGTTTTGCAGTTGTCCAGCCCCTAACATACCGGCCTGCTGTTTCAGGGCCGGTTGTAGGGCACCACCCAGAGCCGACATCACCGAGGACATCTGATCGGGATTCATCCCCTGGGCATTGGCCAACTGCTGCAGGGAGTTCGTGACCGAGCTGAGCTGTTCAACGCTGCCCTGCTGTTGGGGATTATTAATGGAACTGAGTACATCAAAAAATAGCGACATGGTAGTAGGTTCCTTGGGATTCTTTAGGGGTAAATGGGCAAAAACCAGACAAGCAGAACATGACAATGTCCAACACCTCAAACGCTTAGGGTCAGAGGTTTACCTGCCAACCTGAGGGCAAGGCCATCTTGCCCTCCAATAGGGACGTAGGGGTTGACCTAGCCCACTCTGACATGGCGAGATCGCAACAACCGCAGCCATTCGCCAGTGGCGGTCAAGTAACCCAGCTCAGCGACATAGTCCCGACCGGGGGTGGGAACGGTAACATGCTGGTCTTGAGCCGTTTCCTGGCAACGATATTCCTGAGTGCCATGGGGAGATTGGTAGTCGAGTTCTAAGTTAGTGGCGTCATGAATACGCAGGACCATCGTGCGTCCCCCCTGACGTTTTATCGCCTCCCTGTGGGCAGGGGCCACTTCCCAATAGGCGTAGGCGGCATCAGCGCTACGGGGGACAAGAATGATCCGGCTTTCAGCCCCCAGATCGGACCGGACTCCGGCTCCCACGGGCAGGGCGGTACCAAGGGCCTGTTTTCCCTGGTCTGTTAAAGCTCGGGCGGCAGCACCCGTTCCCGCAACCACAGCGGCTCCCCCCGCCAGGGTTTTATCCATGACATCAGAAGCTCCTCTGGCAGATTTTGCTACCCCATCTGTGCCCTGATTAACCAGGTCCAGCCTCGGCTTGGTAACTGGCTTTTCCAGATCATCGGATAACGGGGGAACGGCCGGGGAGGGCCCCTTGACCTGGCGGGTTGAAGCGGCGGCAGTTAAACCGGCAGCCCTGGCGGCGGCTCCAGTGCCTGCACCCCGGGGAGGAACCGAGCTGGGGCAGGCAGGCACCCGCACCGGGGCGGAGCGCACCAGAGCATGCCAGTCCGCCTGCGGGTCAAGGTAGCCCAACTCCACCAGATAATCTCGATCGTCAAAACCGATGGGAAGGTGACGGTCACCCCGATGGGCAATATCGCAGTCGAACTGCTTCATTGAATGGGGCGACTGCTGATTGACATCTTTTAGATCGGTGACATCGTGCAACCGCAGCGCCATGGTGCACTGCTGTCGCTTCAAAGCAGCCACTTCGGATTCGGGCAACTCCCAGTAGGCGTAGGCATCACGGCAGTTCCGGGGGGTCAGAATAATGCGTCGTTCCGGTTCCCCGGAGGCCAGGGGTGCCGCTACCGGAGTGCGGTCTTTCAGCAGCCACCACAGCAGCCCTCCCAGCACCGGTAACGCCAGCAGCCAGGGCCACCAGGGTACTCCCCCGGTACGACCGGTAGCCAACGGAGCAGGTTCAGCCTCTACCATCCCCCCTGCCTCAGCCACGGGCTCTTCTACAACCACGGGCTCTTCTACAACCACGGGCTCTTCGGCGACCACAGGGTCTTCCTCAACCACGGGTTCCTGGGCAACC
>CAZPYG010000010.1:39198-55262 GCA_964590465.1 uncultured bacterium
ACCACAGGGTCTTCCTCAACCACGGGTTCCTGGGCAACCGGCGGTTCCTCTGGGTTCGCGGGGTCACCAGCGGCGGTTCGGGCGGCTTCGATCGCGGCTTCATTGTCTGGGTTAGTCGCATAGCCTAAAAAGGCCAGGGCGGCGGGGCCGGGGTTGTCGCTCTGGTAGACATAGGACAAAGGCTGGGAAAAGGGATAGCGGGGATCGTCGGGCAGGGTGTCGTGCATGGGCAGGATTTTGACCGCCGGGTTTCCCAAGACCTGTTCCGCGATCGCATAGCCGATGGTGTTTGAGCCAGTCTCCTCGATTACAGCCTGGGTCTCGTCAGCATCTAAAACGACCGCATTTGCCGCCACCTCCAAGGGCGCGTTTTGAAAAACAGGATAGTTGCGAAAGGCCTGACGAGTATCGCTGGAGGCGGGGCGGTCAATCACCACGATGGGGGCATCCGGGCCGCCAACTTCAGACCAGTTGGTAATTTCTCCCCGAAAGATTTGGGCAAACTGTTCCACCGTGAGACTTCCGTCAAAGGGGTTATCGGGGCCGGTGATGATGGCAATTTTATGGCGGGTCAGAGGAACCTGCGCCAAGCCCTGCTGCTCTTCTGCATCAGTTAAACTTCGACCAATAGCAGCCAGATCAGTGTTGCCATTGATCAAGGCCTGAATCGACTGGTCAGCACTCTGATAGTCGATCTCTACTGGGGTGCCGTCGTATTGCTGGGCAAACCGTGACTGCAAAGCCTCATTCGCCGATCGCATCGCTTCAGAGCTATGGATACTTAGCGTCGTGCCAGCGGGCAAGGTAGCGGGAATTTCGCTCTCCGCCAGGGTTTTCATGGATTCGGCCCGAAGGGAAGGATGGGGACCTGCAAGCAGAGCCAATCCAACCACCGTTGGAGCGGTTAGCCCCCAAAGCAACAGCTGACCAAGGGAAGTCGCAGATACCTGAGCTTTTTTCATAAGTAGATACCGGTAAACAATTCAGCAGGGAAAACCGATGGAGCAAATACCAAATGACTATTACAACCAACAAATGATATTGACCGCAGGTTAAGAAGACCTGAATAAACTCCACCAGGGCAGGAAGTGTTCCTTTTCTTACATAAACCCATGAAAACCCACGGTCCGAGGATTTTGAACCACCAGGAAAGCCCTTCAAATCTTTCCTGGCTGGTGGGAGTTCAATCCGCTAATCAATCCGGGAAAAGCGATATGTTAGGACTTAGTGAACAGAGCAATTCTAGCGACTAAAAATAAGAAATCCATAAAAGTCAACCATGGCTGCCCCTTAACTTCAGAGATCGAGCGGGACAAGTCTGAAGGGGAGACTATCACTGGTTTGCCTTCTCCTCAGCGATCTAGATAAGTCCTGGTGAGGCTCGTTTCAAAGCACCTCAAACCCGAAGCCGCTGGTTAGGCAAAACCTCTCCAAAGACAAACCTCAGCTTCCTGAATAGAAAGCTGAGGCGCATTGGTCGTTCCATTTATGGTCGTTGACACGATTCTAAAGGGGAAAGATAAGGAACTCATAAGGGGGAGGACATTCAGCCCCTGAGCCCGGTCGGCTGAGAGTAGTGACGGGAAAATTCAGCCCGGGGCAGAGATAGTCAAGGTATCAGCAGACCGGATCAACACCGACCTAAAGAGCAATAAGAAAACAAGTTTTTTAACTGCTCAATTTTCCATGGCTCTCGCAAAAGGGATAGCCAAAGCTCTTATAGATCACATATATTTTGAGGTTACTGTTAGTTATACGTTCCCAAGGGTGTGAGCTATCCAAGCTGATACCCCTGGGGCCTGATACCATCCATCAACATGAGACTGGGGATTATTCTTAACGCCATGTTGGGCTTAACCTATGCAGTCCGCTGTTTAATGCTTGATAAAAGGTATTCTTTTTTCCACAGGAGTAGACGGTGATGCCTTTAACAAAACGTTGTATTGCTGAATTTCTGGGTACGTTGTGGTTAGTTTTGGGGGGCTGCGGTAGTGCCGTATTAGCCGCCTTCTTCTTAGACGGCACCGATGCTTTCAATCTGGGGATTGGCTTCGTTGGCGTATCCCTTGCCTTTGGTCTGACCGTCTTAACCATGGCCTATGCCATTGGTCATATCTCCGGTTGCCATCTGAATCCAGCCGTTTCATTTGGGCTTTGGGCCGGGGGACGATTCCCCGCCGGAGAATTATTGCCCTACATTGTGGCCCAGGTTTTAGGGGCCGTTGTGGGGGCAGGTATTGTTTATCTCATTGCTTCTGGACAACCAGGGTTTGCCATTGACCCAACCAGTGCTAACCCCTTAGCCACCAATGGTTACGGTGCCCATTCCCCCGGCGGTTATGGTCTCTTCGCCTGCTTTGTTTGTGAAGTGGTCATGACCTTTTTCTTCCTGATGATTATTCTGGGAGCTACCGACCAACGCGCCCCAGCTGCCCTGGCCCCGGTGGCCATTGGTTTATCATTGACCCTCATCCACCTGATTAGCATTCCTGTCACTAATACTTCAGTGAATCCGGCCCGTAGTACCGGCCCCGCGTTGTTCGTAGGGTTTGAACTCTTTAGCCAGGTTTGGCTATTCTGGCTTGCTCCTATCCTCGGAGCGTTAATTGCCGGTTGGGTTTACTCCGCCGTATTTGAGCCCCAGCCCGACGAGATCAAGCGCCCTGTCTAGGCCCCTTCCCGAGAGCGGCTCGGGTTCTGGCTGACGCTTTTATACCCACCCAAACAAAAAGCAGGATGCTTGCTAGTTCCTGCTTTTTGTTGCTCAATCGCCTTGCCCATTCATCGTTTTCTGAGGACACCATGGCCCCATCAGAAAAAGTCAGGCATCCAGGGCGTTGGCCCGGCAAAGAGGGCATCCGCTAAAGATAAGGCCTCCCGGGGAGCCTGCAATAATCCGAGGGCATACAGTTCTTGGGCAGACCGCACCCCGGTGAATAGGGAACTCAGGTGCTGAATATCCAGGCTTATATCTCCCCGGCCCCCTGGGGTGACTTGCCCTTTGCCCCCCTGAACTTGCAAGACAACCTTACCCTGGTTGCCAGGAACGATCCGATCCTGCAGATTCAGGTGCAGTTCCCCCAGGCAATGGCTGGGATATCCCCGCTGGGTGAGGGCCTGGTGCAGGTCCACAATGCGGGTCATCCACCAGGCTGACTGAGTCATTTGAAGGTTGGGTTCAGGTAAAGCCAACCCCAGGCAGTCGACGGCTCCCCCGGCCCACTGCACTCTTTCAATTTGAGCCCGCTGCTGATAGAGCAATGCCCAAAGGCTCTGCATCCCCTCCAAGGTAGAAGCCGCCCAGTCGCGGATGGTGAGGGTGGTCCCCTCGGGTCGGCGCTCCTGGTAGGTCAAGACATAGCCTAGGTCAGGGCCATCGGTGCCGAGCCAGTAGGCTACTGACATCCCCTCTCCCGGAGATTTCAGCAGACGCCGCCATAGCAGGGAGTGGCGGTCGAGATGACCCGGGTTAACCAGGGCCATGGGTTGCTTCAGGGCCATCCATTCAGGGTCAACTTCCGCCAAAGAACAGGGTCGCCAGGGCCATGGGGAATTCTCGACCTGAATCTGATCGGTCGCAATCCGCCAGGTATAGCGACTGCCCCCCAGCCCATATCCCACTTTTTCGTACAGTCCCTTCACCGCGGGATAAAGGGTGGATAGGGCAGTGCCCCCGGCAGCAAGTTCCCGGACCAGGGCCGTCATTAGACAGGTGGCCGCTCCCTGGCCGCGCACATGGGGGGCGACCGCCACCGATGCCACCCCGGTCATCGCTACCCGCTGACCACCAAACCACTGGCCCATGGGCAACAGGGCCACCCCCCCCACGATCTCCCCTCCCTGACGAATTACCCGCACATTTTCAAACCCCACCTGACGCAGGTATTGCAATTCATCTTCAGGATGGGCCACAAAACTCTGGGCCATGATTTCGCTGCACCGTACCGCCTCCCCCTCGGAAGACAGAACGCTATAGTCGTAGTTGCTGCCCATGGCCCATCCCCAAATTTATGAATATTGTAGAGAACCCACCCGGCCCAAGCTATGGCTAAGACACAGGCTTCCTGGCAGTTCAGGGTGATCGGACTTCTCCTATCGGGTTTCAGCATGGTCCTTGGGGCTGCACCCGCCGCCAGGGGAATGCCCCACCCCCTGGCGGTGTTGGCACCCCCTCCGGAAGGCGCAAGTGCTTCTCGTTTGGGCCAATTCTCCCTGGTGCACAGCTACGACTTGGGCCCTGCCCTGCTGACCCAGACCGGGGTTCCCTCCCGGTGGGAAACGATGCCGTTTACCCTTAACGGAACTCTGGCCATACCGCCGGGAAGCGGGCCCTTTCCGATAGTGTTGCTGCTCCATGGTCGGCATCCAGGCTGCCACTTTCAAGATACCCGTGCCCCCAGCCCCTGGCCCTGCCCTGCCGGTGCCGAAACTCGATTCGACCAGGGGTTGGCCTATCTGGCTCAGGCCCTGGCGGAGAGCGGATACCTGGCCGTAGCCCCCAATCTGAATGGGGCCTATGCCAATGCCTATGGGGCAACCTCTGACAACCGCAATGACGTAACCGATGCTCGACTGCAGCAAATCATTGCGGCCCACTGGCAGGCCTTGACGGCCGCGACCGCGGGGGAATCCGATAGTTTTCCAGTATCCCTAAGGGGCGAAATAGACCTCAGCCGAGTGGCGCTGATCGGTCATTCCCGGGGGGGAGGGGCGGCGGTATCGATGGTTGGGCAGCAGTCCAGGCTGTTCTCCCAGGCTGAGCCTGGCGCGGTTCGTGCGCTTCTGCTGGTTAGCCCTACCCCCAGCCGCGCCATAGCAACCCATCCAGCGGCCTACCAGTTACCCGACATCCCCACCAGCATTGTGGTAGGAGGCTGCGATCGCGACATCTATGACCTCAGCAGCCTTTTTTATTTTGAAACGGCAAATCGCGACTTCACGCGCCAGACCCCGGTCGTGGCCCTGTTACTGCCCGGGGCCAACCACAATTTTTTCAACCCCTCCATCGCCGAAGACGACTACTACCGTCAGCCCGATCACCCTGCCCTGTGCAACCCCCAGCAATCCGCCCTGAGGCTATCCCGAGTTGATCAAGAGGATTTCCTCGTGCAATACGCCCGGGATTTCCTCGCCCATACCCTGGGCAACCCGCGCCAGTCGGACCGTTCTAAATTGCTCCATGCCCTTGCCCCAGAGCGGTCCGACACCCTGTATGGCTTCCCCGTGGTAAGTAACGTAACCCCGCCCTCCGACCATCGTTACGGGTTCTTTAACCCCACGCCAACCAAAAATTCTCCGGCAGTGCCCTATGCGTCGGGTGAGGTGCTTTACTCCTTCTGCCCGGATCTTCAGCCCTGCCCTCACGCCCTGCCCCGCCGTCCTGCTTTTCCATCGGTCCTGCACATTTCCTGGCAGGAATCCGGCGGGCACCTCCAGTTCCGGCTTCCAGCCGCTCTTGACCTGAACCATTTCGAGTATTTGCAGATCAGGCTGGCATCCCCGCCAACCCCATCAGGTGCCGCCGCCGGGGATGGCTTCGCTGTGGTGATGCGAGACCAAGCAGAGCAGGCGGTCCGGGTAGAAATTCCCGGCACCACTGGGGCCCTGGGAACTGTTCCGTTCAGCCCCAGCCCCGATGGAGCCCCTGCCTTGGCTTACCCGAGCACCCTTACCATTCCGTTGCTGCAGTTCCGGGGTCTCGACTTTCAACGGTTGACCGCTATAGATTTTATCTTTGATCCGGGGACGACGGGCACCCTGATGCTGGCGGGAATAGAACTGGTCAATCAGCCAGCGGCAGATATACCCGTCACTCGTCCCTGGCCAAACGTTCCAGCAGCCGCTGCCAGCGAATTTTGGCCAGTACATAGGGAGGGAATTGGTAATGTTCAGCAATGAGCCAGCCCACCATCAGCGTATGGGCCACCAGAGTAGCGATCGCCCACACCAGGGACCACTGCACCCCATTGGAGGGTTCCAGGGGAGGAAACAAATAAGCCCCCAGCGCTACAATCCCCGCCGGAAAAATTATCAGGGCCAGCCCAGCCACCCAGAGGGTAAGGGTGAGATCTCGACTACTTTGGTAAATGGGTTGCCAGCGTCGCCCCAGCCAGCGCCAGCCCATAGGTTGCACCCCGTCAACAATATGCACCGTTTGCTGCTCTAAGTTAACTTCTAAAATGTGGCGGCAAAAGTTACAGGCAAAGGTTTCCATCAGCATCATCGCTTGAATTTGACCATGGCGACAGACCGGGCAATCGTAGGTTTCTGTATGGTCCAGGGTGAGTTCTCGATTGTGGGTAGTGCCTAGGGTGAATGAGCTGTTACCATCAGCGCCCATTAACTTTTCCTCCAGCCTATTCAAGCGCCTGAAATCGGATCGAGCCCTTACATTCTAAACCCCCGATTCAAATACCTAACGGTCGTCACAAAGCGGTAGGATTGCTAGGGTTTCTCCTGCGAATGCCATGTCTGCCCAAATCCAATTGACCGATGCCACCCCGTATCAGACCCTGACCCTCGCCTTTCCCGGCAATGGGATGTCCCTCCAGGGGCGAATTCGGGTGCCGGGCGACAAATCCATCTCCCATCGCTCTCTCATGTTAGGAGCCATTGCCCAGGGCGAAACGCGCATCAAAGGCCTTTTATTGGGGGAAGATCCCCGCAGCACCGCCGCCTGCTTTCAGGCCATGGGCGTGGGCATCGCCTCCTTGGAAACGGAATGGGTCACCGTTCAGGGGGTGGGGCTGGGCAACTTGCAGGAACCGGTGGATGTTTTGAATGCCGGTAATTCGGGTACGACCCTGCGGCTGATGCTCGGGTTGCTGGCCTCCCATCCCGATCGATTGTTCACCGTCACCGGCGATGGGTCCCTGCGATCGCGCCCGATGGATCGGGTGATTAACCCCCTGAACCAGATGGGGGCTCAGATTTGGGGCCGCATGGGCAACCGTCTGGCACCTCTAGCCGTGCGGGGACAGGCCTTGAAGCCGATTCACTATCACTCCCCGGTGGCCTCGGCCCAGGTCAAATCCTGCCTCTTGCTCGCCGGACTGATGACGGAAGGTGCGACCACCGTCACCGAACCCAGCCTTTCGAGGGACCACAGCGAGCGCATGCTGCGAGCCTTTGGCGCTGATCTGGAGGTCGATCCGGACACCTGCAGCGTTACCGTCCATGGGCCCGCTACCCTAACCGGGCAGACCATTGTGGTACCGGGAGACATCAGTTCAGCCGCCTTCTGGTTAGTAGCCGGGGCCATTACCCCTGGGTCTGACCTGGTGGTGGAAAACGTTGGCATCAACCCGACCCGAACCGGCATTCTAGAAGCCCTGCAGACCATGGAAGCAGACCTCACCCTGGAAAATCCCCGGGAAGTCACGGGGGAACCTGTCGCCGATGTGCGGGTCCGCCATCGCCCCTTGAAAGCGGCAGAATTCAGTGGCGACCTGATCCCCCGGATGATCGACGAAATCCCCATTCTGGCGGTTGCGGCCCTGTTCGCAGACGGCACAACGGTAATCACAGATGCGGCTGAATTGCGCGTCAAAGAGTGCGATCGCATCACCGTCATGGCCCAACAGTTGACCCAGCTGGGGGGTCGGGTGCAGGAATTACCAGACGGGCTGGAAATTCACGGGGGGGCCATCCTGACGGGGGCCGATGTCGATAGCCACGGTGACCATCGCGTTGGCATGAGTCTGGCCATCGCCGCTCTTCAGGCTAAAGGCACCACCGCCATCCAAAGGGCCGAAGCCGCCGCCATTTCTTATCCCAACTTCATCTCTACGCTGCAAACCCTGTGTCAAACCTAGAAAATTCCTGCCCTGACAAGCTACGCACCACCAGAGCACAGATCCCCCCGGTTCAGCAGGGGAAAGCAGCATATCAAATCATGACTTATCGATTCACCTTGGGAACACTGGGATAGAACCAGTGGCCAGGAAACAAAAGCATGATGTGGCGACCGCTGAACAATCTGGTCAACAGTCTCAAGACTTACCGCCTGTTAAGTCCTGACCCTAAGGCACGAGCGGATGTCAACCAATGGTTAGCAGCACGTCCTCAGCTTGACTGCCGGCAATGGTTTCTGACCTATTGGACCCCTCCAGCCGTCCCCACAGCCTTCCCGAAGCCGTTAATTGAGTTCATTTTTCATCGCCTTCAAGACTATTCTGGCCTCAGGGTAGGCTGCATACACCCCAACGACCGTTTAGTCGATGACCTCAAATTTCCAGCCGTTTGCTGGTTCGACTGGGGCCTAACCCTTTGCGAAGACTTCCAGATTACCTTTGGCGCTGATATTTCGGAAACCTTTGACGAAACCCAGTTTGTCACCTGCGCTGATCTGATGACTTTTCTAGTCCACCAGCTTGACTCCTGGGACCAGGAATCCCGTTGAGGGTTCCTGCTGACCCCTGCGGCAAGGTTTCACCCCGCTTCATCCGGACATCTTAAAAAAACCTGACCAATAGCCAGAGAATCCCGCTAAGGTAAGAAGTAATTTCCGCAGGTCAGTATTTCTACCATGGTCTACCAATATCGTCAGGGGAAGAGCCGGGGAAAAACTCTCTGGATTGGGTTAGGGGCAGCTGCGGCCCTGGTGCTGGCGACCTTCTGGTTAGCCGGTCGAGGGAATCGACCCCAGCCTTTAGACGGCTCCAGCACTAATACGGCCCAAAAGCTATACAACAGTGCCCTGGATACCGGTTGGCAGGCTGCTGTCGCGGTTCAATCCGCCCAAACCCGGCAAGAATGGGAAGCGGTCATTAATCAGTGGGACCAGGCCATTAACCTGTTGCAAACCGTTAAACAAACAACGGGCAATACGGATGGCACCCTGGCCCAAAAGCGAAATGAATACGAGCAATACCGGGCCTATGCTGTCCAGCGATCCACCCAACAGCCCCCTGATTTTGACTGGGAAGTCGTCACCGAGTTAGCGGGGGACAAAAGCTATATCCTGGTAGATCCGAATCCCAACGATGCCGAGCTTGCGGGTCCCGTCCTTGACATTGGCACAGACCATATTCCTCAAAATATTGGCTACATTAATGAGGTATTAGCCACTATCGGGCTGCCTCCCATTGGCTCTATGGGTCAGTTTCAGGTGCAAAATGACAACCAGTATCGCATCGCCCCATACCCCGCAGGTGAGCTAGTCTTACACCGCAGTCTGTGCAGCCCATCATTTGTCATCAGCGACAAGTACGACTGCCTCTGGAAAATTACGCTACGGCAACCCTAAGCCATGAGTCTGAAGACAACCATCAGCGAAGATATCAAGGCGGCCATGAAGGCGAAGGACAAGATTCGCCTGGAAACCCTTCGCAGTATCAAAAAAGTCATTTTGGAAAAGGAAACCGACGTCCGGCCTTCTGGGCAGTCGGAACTCACCGAGGAGCAAGAGCTTGAGGTGCTCACCCAGCTGGCTAAACAGCGCAAAGATTCTGCTGCTCAATATCACAGTGCTGGCCGAGAAGACCTGGCCAACCAGGAGTCCCAGGAGTTGGGCATCATTGAAGAGTACTTACCCCAGCAACTTTCTGACGCCGAGGTTGAAGCCATCGTAGATGACCTGATTACCCAGGTCGGGGCTGCTTCCCCTAAAGATATGGGCAAGGTCATGGGACCGGCCATGAAACAGTTGAAGGGCAAAGCTGATGGCAGCAAAGTACAGGCCATCGTCAAAGCAAAACTGGGCAGCTGAGGCCCATTGTCATACCCCGGGGGAAATCACTCAACAGCACTCCCTTGATGCCTCAAAGCCTTCAATATTGCCGGTCAAATACCCTCGGGGCATAGGCCCTACATCCATCGCAGGGTCCCATGGGGTTGACGGCACACCGTAAATAGGGGGAGCGAGCGTTCAGGTCACAGGTAATATCTCCAACCATGTATCCCATACCGTCTACGTAGTGGAGATCCTGGTCACGGTCCATGAGCTTCAACACTCCTTGCCCCAGGGCTGAGGAAGATAAAAATTGTTCGTGTTGTTTGTCTGCCCGCTCTGATCGAACTGTCATAAATGCTGAAATCAAAGCAGGGGTTAAACCCACAGCAAAAATCAAGAAAATAACGAGCATAGAAGTGTTGAATTGAATCTTCCTGCAAATTCTACCGTGAGGGGTGAGGGGTCAGTCTAGTATGTGTAAGGTTTTGGTACGTTGTGTTATGTTTCTCAACGATATTTTTTCCTTGCCCAGGCAAAATAAGTGTTTATTCCTATCGCTTGTGATTCTCGCCCCTTCCTTCAGAGATGGGGAACTTCTGAGAATTATGCCATAAGGAAAAAGGCCGCCTTTACGGCTATGGGACATTTTTTAACACCCAAAATTTAATCCCCAAAACCTAACGCCCAATAACCACCAGCACTAGGTTAGAAATTCCCAGTTGGGCAAACCAAAGACAATTAAAAAGCAACAAAAACTTAAAAAACTCGGATACTTCCTGAGGACCCCAGGCCCCTTTCCCGAGGGCATCGCGAATTTGCGACTTGATTGTTCAGGCGACAGGCAAACCTATCTTTTTCCCGCGGAGAGGCATCTAAGCAGATCCCTTACCCTCAAATGGATGCCCCATGGCGCAGTCACCATGCCCATCTTTGCAAACGTGAAATAACGTCCTGGTATCTATTGGCGGGGATTTCCCACCATCTTACAGAACCTCCCTGGGGCAAAGCACCGGTCATCTTCAACACTTCAAGACCGAGAGAACAGGGAACCAGGAAGCAAGGAGACGATAAAGGGTGCTTAAATCCAACCTAAAGATTGGTGCCAGTTATGGGCCCGTAACTCTTTGACATCAAAAGCGTAAAGCAGGGGCAGAATTCGACTCCACCTTCGTTCTTCGCCATAGCATGACCGCCAACGCCTCCCCATAACCTTTTCTTTATCTTTTCCCAAAAGGCTGTGTTAACTTATGTGAAGTTGCTTGAGGGCGCCATGCCCTCTCCCGTAATTAGCTTTTCACCAGAACTTAGTAATGACCAAGACGATCTCGGCGGTTCGAGCCTTTATCGACACCTTCGACGGCCATGCTTTAGCTGATGACAACCTGGGCCAGGGGTTAGATGTCATCTTGGGCAGTCCATGTTTTAAGGATTTGCTGCTTACCCTGATCGAAAATGAAGCATTTTCTCCGGCCCTGGGACAGCAGTTTGCCGCTGCCGGGGCAATCCAGGGACTGGCCCCCTGTCGTCAATTGCAGAGTAGCCTCAACAGCCAGTTGGGTCGATTCTTTCACCTTTTCGCCGAGCTATTGTCTGCCTTCAATGTAGCGGTAGGGTTGGAATGGTCGACGTTCGCGACTCGGGTACAACAATCTTCTTGGGCAAAACGCCGACTGTTAACCCTGCTACTTGCTGGCCCCGAGGGTGACTTTTACGGCAACCTGGTTGAGCAACTGGTCATCACTGACCCGCACACCATTTATCCCACCTCTAGCTATCGCCGGAGCACCGGTTTCGTCGTGAGCACTGAAGATGATCAGGTGGTTGAGGCCGTCATGACCCACAGCACTTTTACGTCCATCCGCGTCTTGGAGAATGTGCTGAACCCCGAACAGACAGTTCTGCGGGATGTGTACAGCGCTTCGGGTCGGTGTGTGTGCCTGGTTGATCAAAACGTTGACCGCTTCTATGGCGAGCAGGTCAATCATTATTTCAATTTTCACGGAATTCAGCTTGACAAATTGGTTTACCGCGCCATGGAAGTGGATAAGGGTATCCACACCGTCGAGCGCATGTTGGGAGACTTCAAGCGATTGGGAGTTTCCCGCAACGAACCTGTATTAATCCTAGGGGGCGGCGTCTTAACGGATACGGGGGGTCTGGCCTGCGCCCTTTACCACCGCAACACCCCCTATGTTATGGTCTCGACCTCTATTGTGGCGGGAATTGACGCTGGCCCATCCCCTCGCACCTGCTGTGATGGGTTTGGTTACAAAAACCTGTTTGGGGCCTACCATGCCCCCGTGCTGTCCATCACCGATCGGTCCTTCTTTAAGACGTTGCGCGAAGGTTGGCTGCGCCACGGCATCGCCGAAGTTATTAAGATGGCCACAGTTAAGGATAGGGAGTTGTTCCGCTATCTGGAAGCGGCTGGCCCGGAGTTAATCACAACCCGTTTTGGCACCCTGAACTGCCAACCTGAGGATAAAATTTCAATCATTTCCCACAAAATCCTCGCCGCGGCCATGCGCAGCTATGTAGCCGCGGAATACGACAACCTTTACGAAACTCACCAGTGCCGCCCCCATGCCTACGGCCATACCTGGTCTCCCGGTTTTGAAATTGAGGCGGGGCTACTCCACGGTCATGCCGTGGCCATCGGCATGGGGTTTGGGGCATTCCTCAGCTACCGTCAGGGGTGGATTCGTTGGGAGGATTGCGATCGCATCCTTCGCCTGATCAGTAGCTTCGGCCTCAGCCTTTGGCATGATGTTTTGCTGAAGCGTGAAACCCTCTGGGCCGCCCAAACTAAGATGGTCGAAAAGCGGGGTGGCAATTTGGTGGCACCGCTTCCCAAAGGGGAAATTGGCCAGTGCGGATATCTCAATGAAATGTCCCAAAAAGCGCTGTTTGCAGCAGTAGATGACTACCAGCAAAGGTGTATTCGATATCCCCGCCAAGGGCTGGGGATAGAACCCCTGTGCAGCGATGTCGGCCTAGAAGATCCGTCAACGGTCGCTCACCATATCCCCGTAAAACCTGGCCCATCCTTTGGGGATGCTCCTGAAGAATTATTGACCGGTGTCTAATTGAGGAGACTTACCCTATGGCAACAGCCCCCTTTGACATGGTCATTCCGCTTTTTAAGGCCCGATGGAATACTCAAGCAGTCCTGGAAGGCCTAACCCACCATTATTCTCCTCGTGCTATTCATCTACTGACCCCCGCTGCCGAAGCTAAAGCTCTGGCCGAAACTTCAACAAATTGGGCCGTTGCTCCACTGCAAATTCACGCCGAAGAGGAGTTCTTCCAGCGCTTGGGCCTGACCAAAGACTCTATCTGCGCAGAATTGAATCTGGGTGAATCCCTTTACAATCCGGGCTGGTTTTATCAGCAACTTTTAAAGCTAGGAGCTTTTGAAGGCATCCCTAGCCTGAGCGAGTGGTATCTGGTATGGGACAGCGACTTACTTCCCGTCGCCACCTGGCCCATTTTTACAGAACAAAAGGGGGCCCTAAAGCCTACCTTTGCCCTACTTCAGCACAAGAATTGGGGGAACGCCAGCATTGTTTCCCAGTGGGAAACCTGGATTTATGAGGTACTGGGAGTTCCTGCCATTAAGGATGCGGTCGGAACATTCATTCCTCACCACATATGGTTAAAGCAGGAATCATTGAGGTCCTTTGGTCGCCGGGTGAATCAGTTCTTCCAGTCCGAGGAGCACTGGCTGCAATTAATGATGCGCTCTGCTAACCAGTACGGAACGTTCAGTGAATACTGGTGCTATTCCTCCTGGGTGGCCGCCCAAACCCCCGCAGATTTCTCGTTTCATCCCTATGAATTGTATGGGGAAACCACCGAGCGTTTTTTTGATGATGGCACAGGACTCTTTTCTGCCGCCCTGGGGGAATATCTCGCGGCGCAATCTCAACCCCTGAGCGATGTTTTATCCCCTACCTACGCTGAAATCGACGACTTTATCCGGGCTGAGTACGGCCCAGAGGCCCTGCCATCTTCGCTGTCCTTCGAAAGTAGCCCCCGCCACCTCAACAAGGATGGCAAAAACATGCACATCGAGGAACTGCGGTCACGCTGGAATCCTCGCGTTGCGGGATCCAGAACCGTTAGCTAAAGCACCGACAGATCCCAGGATTCTAACCCTGGATAGACGAATGTCACTGAAACAAGTTGAAATCACTCCTCGCAAATGGCCGAAGGCCTTGATCTGCCGTAGGGTGGGCAGTGCCCACCAGCTTTATTTCAGTGACATTCCTGGATAGACCAAAGTTCCTGATTAACTGGCAAAAGACCTCTGATATCTCGACAATCGATATCACTGCTCTAGTCTTCTTCTTCCGGCTCATAGGTAGAGGCCACGTACAGCTCATCCAACTGGGTCATATCCACCCCGGACGGGGCTAACGTCAGTAGACAACGAGCCTGCTGAGTCTTCGGGAAGGGAATTGCATCTCGAATGGAATCTTCGCCGGTCATGAGCATAACGATGCGGTCCAGCCCATAGGCAATGCCACCGTGGGGCGGAGTACCGTACTCAAAAGCTTCCAGCAGGAATCCGAATTTATCCTGGGCTTCTGCTTCGGTTAAGCCAATCGTTTGAAACACCCGCTGCTGCACCTCGGGCTGGTAAATCCGCAAACTGCCGCCGCCAATTTCGTAGCCGTTAAGGACAATGTCATAGGCCACTGCCCGAGCGGTTTTGAGGTCATCAATATCTTCAGGATTGGGGGCGGTAAAGGGATGGTGCAACGCCTCCAGGCGCTTCTCGGCAGGGTTCCACTCAAACATGGGGAAGTCAGTAACCCACAGCAGGTTAATTTTGCCCTCGGGAATCATGTCCATCTCTTTGGCAATGGCCTGGCGCAGACGATCCAGGGTCGCATTTACGACCTCAGCCGGGCCAGCCCCAAATAGCAGCAGGGTTCCCGCTTGGGCTTGGGTGCGGGACAACAACTCATCTCGCTGGGCAGGGGTTAGATTATCTTTGATCGCCCCAATGGTGTCGATGCCCTGATCGGCCCGGACCCGAATGTAGGCCAGACCTTTGGCCCCTGCGCCCGCTGCAATATTGAATAAATCTCCGCCGGGTTTGATCCGCACGTTGGAAATTTGATCATTACCGCCAGGAATGGGCAGCACTTTGACGATGCCCCCAGATTTCACAGCTCCGGAAAAGACCTTGAAACCCGAATCTTTCACCAGGTCAGAGACATCCACCAACTCCATGCCGTAGCGGGTATCGGGTTTGTCGGTACCGTAGCGATCCATCGCTTCGGCGTAGGTCAACCGGGGAAAGGGACGGGGAATGTCAATCCCTTTTACATCCTTAAAAATATGGGCGACGAGCGCTTCGTTCAGCTCCAGGATCTCGTCCTGGGTCATGAAGCTCATTTCCATATCGAGCTGGGTGAATTCCGGCTGGCGATCCGCCCGCAGGTCTTCGTCCCGGAAGCAGCGAGCGATCTGGTAGTAACGGTCAACGCCTGACACCATCAGCAGTTGCTTGAAAAGCTGGGGCGACTGGGGCAGAGCGTACCACTCACCGGGATTAACCCGCGACGGCACCAGATAGTCCCTTGCCCCCTCTGGCGTAGACCGGGTCAGGATGGGAGTTTCCACCTCCACAAACCCTTCCTGATCTTCCAAGAATCGGCGTATTGCCTTCACGACACCGTGGCGAATCTGCAGATTCTTAGCCATCCGCTCCCGTCGCAGATCCAGGTAGCGGTAGCGCAGCCGCAGGTCTTCTCGCACCGGTTCCGTATCGGCTGTGGATACCTGGAAGGGGAGTTGTTTGCGGACCGCATTCAGTAGCTCGATGGAGTCGGCATAAATCTCGACTTCCCCGGTGGGCAACTTGGGATTCAGCGACTCCGGTGGGCGCTTACTCACCCGTCCGGTCACCTTCACCACGTACTCATTCCGCAGCTGGTCGGCTACTGGGTAGGACTCGGGGGTGCGCTCGGGGTCGCTGACAATTTGCACAATGCCGGTGCGATCGCGCAAATCCACAAAAATTACGCCCCCATGATCACGACGCCGATCAACCCAGCCAAACAAAGTCACGGTCTTGTCGATGTCGCTGGCTCTGAGAGTGCCGCAGTAATGGGTACGCATAAGTCGATAATCCGGCCCTTAAAAACGCTACAGCTACAGCCTAAGACCATCCCAGAACCCATGGGAACAATCCCAGTCTACCTATCTGGCCTCAGGCAAAGATAAATTTCAAAACCTTCCCATTATGCCGGATCAAGAGAGGCGTTAAAAAGTTTTTCTGAAATGGAGTGAGGTAGATGGGTGGAGTGGGTGAGGTCGGTGAAGTGGGTCAGAGTTTCTCTCCACTTACGACCTACCACCTACTACTCACCCTTCACCC
>CAZPYG010000010.1:55362-73842 GCA_964590465.1 uncultured bacterium
TGGGTCAGAGTTTCTCTCCACTTACGACCTACCACCTACTACTCACCCTTCACCCCACCGACCCACTTACCCCACCGACCTCACCCACCTAAGCTCCTAAACCCTTCATCACCTAAGAGAGCGCCACAACCTCGCTCTCATTCGGCACCTGCAACATATCCGTCAGCAGGCTGCTGGGAGGTTGCCCATGGGGCCAGGCAAAGGCGTGGCGAAATGCCGATTCCTGACAGGCTTGCAGGGCATCAAAGCCAATCACGTCATGGGTGAGCAGACTTTCGTACTCAAAGGGCAGACGGACATTGTGAAGTCCGGCATTGTCGGTGCAGATGGCAATGTCAACACCAGCTTCAAAGCATCGGTCAAAGACCACTTTAAGGTCGTGGATTTCGTCCAATGTGCCGGTTTTGAGATAAGTCGTCGGACACACTTCCAGACACTGCCCTTGAGCCGCCACCTGTCGCAGCAGTTCAGGATGGCGCAGGGGAATTTGAATCCCGTGGCCAATGCGCATCAGGAAAGGTAGCAGTTGGGGATGGCAACCATCCTTCGTTTCGTACAGGTGCCCGGTAGTCTTCAGGCCCAGATCCAGAGCCCGATGATAGAGCTGAACAAACTCGTCCATGCGCTCCCCGTACTGGGCATCGCCCCCGGCCACATCCACAGCACAGACGTACTCAGGATATTGCGCCGCCAATTCCACAATCGCCTGGTTCACCTCAAAGGGCAGCCGGGAGTGCATACAGAGAATCTGCTTGCTGACGATGGGATACTCCGACTGCTGGCTGGCCCGCCCCACAATTTCGACGATTTTGGCCATGGCTTCAATGCGCTCGTTCTGGGGCAGGTGCTCGGGGGTCCTTAAGTATGGGGTGTACCGCAACTCCAGATAGGCCAGATTCTCGAATATATAGGCCCCTCGAATCAGGCGATAAATAAAGTAGGGCAACGCTTCATGGGTCTGCACACTTTCTACCAGGGTGTGCAGTTCCAGGTATTCCGCCAGGGTATTGCGGGGTTGGGTGTAAAACTGTTCAAACTCTCCGTAGTGCTCAAACTTGGATGACAGGTCAGGACGATTGCGTTGAAAATAGCGCCACAGAACCCGGGGAACTACCGAGCCCCCCAGATGGCGATGCAGTTCAGCGTACAGACTCATAAGAACAACCTCTGCCTTTGGCTATGGATAAATGTGACAAAACCGGGCCCCGGTAAATGCACCGGCCCGCGAAACCTCTATCAAATTGTTGAAGAATTATTAAAATTCCGAGTTCCTACTGTTTTATCGTATATTTCACGGAATGGGTATATGGTTAAGCGTATTGCAGAACTCCTTTGACGAAGCTAGGACAGCGGTATAGCAAATTCAGTTCAAATCTATGGTGTTCATTTAAGAAGAACGTCACTTCTGGACTTAGACAAGGGTTATTTTTCAAGTTGACACTTGTGCAACCACCTGTAGATAATGGGAATTTGTGTGAACTTGAGAGTCTGAATTCCCTTGGCAAACGTTGTAGTAATTGGAGCCCAGTGGGGCGACGAAGGAAAGGGCAAAATCACAGATCTGCTGAGCCGTTCGGCAGATGTTGTTGTGCGCTATCAGGGCGGGGTGAACGCGGGTCACACCGTCGTCGTGAAAGATCAGACCTTCAAGTTGCACCTGATTCCATCGGGCATTCTCTATCCAGACACCGAATGCGTCATTGGTAGCGGTACGGTTATTGACCCAAAGGCATTAATCGGAGAGCTAGATAAGCTGTCGGAGCTGGGTATCTCAGCCGAAAAGCTTTACATTTCCAACGCGGCTCACGTCACAATGCCCTACCACCGGCTGATTGATCAGGCGGAAGAAGAGCGGCGCGGTAGCCAGAAAATTGGCACCACCAAACGGGGGATCGGCCCCACCTATGCGGATAAGTCTGAACGCATTGGCATTCGCATCGTCGATTTAATGGACTACGAACGGCTGCGCGACAAACTGGAGTGGACCATTCAATATAAGAATGGCGTTCTAGAAAAGCTATACAACCTAGAACCCCTTGACCCCGCTGCCGTGCTAGAGGAATATGCCCAGTACGCTGAGCGCCTGCGGTCTCACATTATTGATAGTTCCCTGCACGTTTATAAAGCTATCCAGCAGCGCCAGAACGTTCTGTTTGAGGGAGCCCAGGGTACTCTGCTAGACCTGGATCATGGCACCTACCCCTACGTTACCTCTTCCAATCCCGTCGCTGGCGGGGCTTGTATCGGCACTGGCATCGGCCCAACGGTGATTGATCGGGTAATTGGTGTGGCTAAGGCTTACACCACCCGCGTCGGAGAAGGCCCGTTTCCTACAGAGCTAACCTGTGACATGGGCGAGCATTTAGGGGACCGGGGAGCCGAATTTGGCACTACCACGGGTCGCCGCCGCCGCTGCGGTTGGTTTGATGCGGTGATTGGTCGCTACGCCGTCCGCATAAATGGGTTAGACTGTTTAGCCATCACAAAATTAGATGTGCTAGACGAAGTGGACGAAATTAAAGTCTGCGTCGCCTACGATCTAGATGGGGAGCGGTGTGAAGAACTGCCGGGCAGTGCCCATGCCTTTGCCCGCTGTAAGCCCATCTACGAAACGCTGCCAGGTTGGAAGCAATCGACGGATCACTGCCGATCCCTGGAAGATTTGCCGAAACCTGCGCTGGATTACCTTAAGTTTTTGGCTGAGCTCATGGAGGTTCCCATTGCGATTGTGTCGCTGGGGGCCAGCCGAGATCAGACCATCATCGTCGAGGACCCTATCCACGGTCCAAAGCGGGCGCTGTTGTACGAAAACGGTGGGCAGCAAGTCGCCTAACCCACTGGTTGCATGGGTTTGTTTAACTTTTATTCAACGGGGAACATAGTCTGATGGAACTTTCAATCGAATGTAAATCGCGGGATCCGAAAGCGAAGCCTAACGCGCTGCGCCGGGCAGGGCTGTTGCCAGGGGTGCTATACGGTCATGATGGTACTGAGTCTGTCTCCCTCACCATGGATCAGCGCCAAGCTGACGCGTTGTTGCGCAATGTAGTGGTTAACAACACCATGATCGATGTCAGTATTCCTGACATTTCCTGGACAGGGAAAGCGCTGTTGAGGGAAGTTCAGTCCCATCCCTGGAAAAATCTGGTGTATCACCTGAGCTTCTTTGCAGTCAAAGCTCAAGACATGGTGCAGGTGGAAGTCGGCCTCAATTTTGTCGGCGATCCAAAGGGTGTCAGGGAGGAAGGTGGGGTTCTTAACACCGAGTTAAACGTCGTCACCGTAGCCTGTAAAGCCATCGATATTCCCGAAGTGATTGATGTGGACGTTTCCGGGATGGCTCTGGGCGACACCCTGACGGTGGCAGACTTAAATCTACCTGAAGGAGCTGAAGTCGTTGGCGAGTCGACCCAGGCTGTAGCCACTGTGCTCCAGGCCCGTAAAGCTGAACCTGCCCGGGGTGAGCAGACTTCAGTTGATGCTAGCGTTGCTGCTACCCTGGGAATGATGGGCGGCAATGAAGCATAGGCTTAATGGTTCCAACTACATTCATTCGGGATAGCTTTTGAATTAATCTGGAAAGGCCAGGGGCATACCCTGGCCTTTTTGTTGTTACCTAGGGCTATTTCATGGCTGAAACGTCTCTCCCCTCGCTAATTCAGCAGATGTGCCAACCGCAGTTTTACCCCCACCCGGTAACGGAGCCCATTCAGTTACTGCAGACCCATGTGTCCTATGTGCTGCTGACGGGAGACTACGCCTACAAGGTCAAAAAGCCGGTTAATTTTGGATTTTTAGACTATTCCACCCTGGAAAAGCGGCACCACTTTTGCCAGGAGGAACTGCGGTTGAACAACCGCACCGCCGCTTCTCTGTACCTGGATGTGGTGACCATCCAGCAAGACGGGGAGGCCTTTCATTTAAACGGTAAGGGGGAACCGGCTGAATACGCCGTCAAAATGGTGCAATTTCCCCAGGACACGTTGCTCAGTGCCCTCTATGGGCGGAAAGAGCTGACCGAGGAGTTGATTCGCGAACTCGCCGAAACCGTTGCCAATTTCCACCTCAGGGCTGAAACCAATGACCACATCCGAAGCTACGGAGAAGTCAGCCAGATTCGTGCGGCATTTGACGAAAATTACGAGCAGACTAGCGGCTATATCGGGGGGCCCCAAACTCAGAAACAGTTTGATGACACTAAGGCTTACACCGATAATTTCTTTGCCACTCGGGAAAAACTCTTCCAGAAACGAATTACCGAGAACTGGATTCGGGCCTGCCACGGCGACCTGCACCTGAACAACATGGCCTACTGGCAAAATCAGCTCTATCTCTTCGACTGCATTGAATTTAATGAGCCCTTCCGCTACGTGGATGTGATGTATGACGTGGGCTTCGTGGTAATGGATTTGATTGCTAAGGACTGTCCTCAATTGGCGAACGTCTTCCTCAACCATTACGTAGAGCAAACCGGAGATTGGGAAGGCTTACAACTCCTGCCTCTGTATATCAGTCGTCAGGCTTATGTGCGGGCAAAGGTGACCTCATTCTTGTTAAACGATCCATCGGTGGATGCCGCGACGAAACAAGATGCCTCTGATCGGGCGGCCCAGTATTATCGGCTGGCCTGGTCGGCGGTACAGTCTCAAGCTGGAAAGCTGTATATGATGGTTGGCCTTTCCGGGTCTGGGAAAACCACAACAGCCCGGCAGTTGGCTGGCCATACCCAGGCTATCCACATCCGGTCTGACGCGGTTCGCAAGCACCTGGCAGGGGTTCCCCTCAACCAAAAGGGAAGCGATGACCTGTACACTCCGGAAATCAGCCAGAAAACCTACGCCAGGCTTTTGGATCTGGGTATGAAGCTGGCCCAGGAGGGCTTTACCGTCATTCTCGATGCCAAGTACGATCGGCAGATTTTCCGGCAACAGGTCATGGAAAAAGCCAATATTGCGCACATCCCCATTACTATGGTTCACTGCACGGCTCCCCAGGATGTGCTGGAAGCTCGGCTAATTAGCCGCTCGGGGGACATTGCCGATGCTAACGTTGCTGTGCTGCGACAGCAGCACCTGGAACCTCTGACCGCCAGCGAACAGGAAGTTGCATTTACCATTGACACTACGGCAGATGTAGCCCCGCAAATAGCGGCTATAGTTGAGGCATAGGGACCCGGCATCTACTCTGACCCCGTACCGCTATCTGGAGATTGCCATGGTCGATAAAATCGTCCCCAATGCCCTAAAAATTTGGCTGGCTTTTATCTTCATTTTCCTGTTGTTAGGATATGAAATCACCCCCAGCATTGCCTTTGGCGCAGTTGCTGGGTTTGCCGGGGGGACGCTTCAGGCCTGGTGGGCCACTCCGGGGGGCGTACCGACCCGTACCGAACTCCCTGAACCGATTAAAAAATTCAGCCGCCAAATTCGTGAAACTCCCTCTCGCCTCCCCTTTTGGCGGGGAGGAAATAAAACCGACCGGAGCTATTCACGCTCGAAACGCCAGAAGGGATCTGATAGCCTTTAACAATCTGGCAGTCGCATTTACGGGTTCATGACTCAGGATCTAAAACTAGAATTAGCCGAAATGGTTGGTCCAGCTGAATGGAAATGGCTCAGCCCCCACGCCAGTCGAGATGCCTTAGTGCTGGTGGACCAGAAGTTGGAATTAGCAGAGGTTGGTGTGGCCTTAGCCACCGACGATGTACCCACTGTGAACCGCTGGATTGAGGAAGCACTCATCACCAAACCAACTCCGGATCAGCTCCAGATCTGGGAAAAGCATTCCGAAAAACGTTTTCAATCTCTCATTGTGCAGCCCTTTGTGCTGGTACAGGATTCTCTAGCCAATGAAAACTGACGATCCTCAAAGCCAATCTTCACCAAACTTTCAGGAAAAAGAGGACGACAGGTTTTGGGCCTGGTTGAGTAATGGTCTGTTAGTCAGATTTTTACTCTTCTTCGCTAGCGGGTGGGCCCTGGTGCAGTTGCTCAGCTATTTTGAGCTGCTGGTGGTAATTTTCGTTACTTCAACCATTCTGGCGTTTCTGCTGAACCACCCGGTAGCCTGGCTGACCCGCTGGATGCCCAGGGGAGTGGCAGCAGTGGGACTTTTCGTGAGCTGTTTGATGATCTTGGGGGGGCTGTCCATTACCTTAGGCATGACCGTGTTATCCCAGGGCCAGGCGCTAGCTGCCAGTGTGCAGGAATTTTCCGATTCCCTGAATCCTCTCCTGGCCAGTCTTGATGCCCTGCTGCAGGACTTTAATTTGCAGATCAATCTTCAAGATTTAGAACCCCAACTACAGGATCAAGCCCTGGGGCTCGTAACTGGTGCTTTAGGGTTAATTCAGGCTACTCTGGCCAACTTTGTGCTGGGGATCTTGATTGCAGTCGTCACGCTTTTCATGCTTTTGGATGGCGCGCAAATCTGGTGGTGGTTGTTGAACCATCTGCCAATTCGCAATAAACAGCGGTTTAATGAGGTAATCCAGAAGAACCTGCTGGGATTTTTCTGGGGACGGCTGGTGCTGTCGATCTTTTTTGGGATTTCGGCATTCCTGGTGTTTCTGCTGCTGCAGGTGCCTTTCCCTATCGTATTAGCCATCATTGTCGGGGTCTTTGACCTGATTCCCGGCGTTGGTGCCACCCTGGGCATTGGCCTGGTCTGCATCCTGCTGCTGTCCCAGAGTGTGTGGCTGTCGATTCAGGTGCTGGTATCCTGCGTGGCGCTGCAGCAGGTGGAAGAGAACGTGCTGCTGCCCCACATTATGAAAGACTCTCTGGACATCAACCCTGTGGTGATGTTTTTTGCCCTGATTGTGGGGGCCACCGTGGCCGGGGTTTTGGGCATGTTTCTGGCGGTGCCGGTGGCTGGGGTGATTGTCACCTGGTTAAACATCGAAGCAATGCGAGGACAATCGGCAAAAGCAACTTCCCGATCATTACCGTCTGACTCCATCAACCGATAAGCTGAAAGACGGGATTCGTGATGGTAATACCAGATATATGCCGAAATCAGCCGGGCACAGTTCAGTTTTGGACGGCCAAAGCCGTCTGAGTTTACTAAAACAGCCCAGACAGTGGCTTTATGCCCTCTGGAAGTTTTGGCGACCCCATACGGTCATTGGCACCAGCTTAAGTGTTTTAGGCCTGCTGGTCATTGTGCTGGCCGGACTGCCGACACCTTTAGCCGTTACCGCAGGACGGCTGGTCAGCCTATCCGGTTTAGCCCTGGTGTCCTGTCTGCTGGGGAACCTCTACATCGTTGGGTTGAACCAGTTAGAGGATGTGGCCATTGACCGCATCAACAAGCCCCATCTTCCCCTGGCTGCAGGAGAATTTACCCTGGCCGACGGTCGCTGGATTGTCGCCATGGCCGGGATGGCTGCCCTGGGTCTGGCGGCATTGGGAGGTCCCTGGCTGTGGGGTCTGGTCGTCCTGAGTTTGGCCATTGGGACAGCTTACTCGTTACCGCCCATACGCCTGAAGCGGTTTCCGTTCTGGGCATCTTTCTGCATCTTGGCGGTGCGGGGAGCGGTGGTGAATCTGGGCTTGTTCCTGCATTTCAGTCAGCAGCTGGGGCAACCCCTGACCATTCCCCTGCGAGTCTGGACCCTGACTGGCTTCATTCTGGTGTTCAGCATTGGCATTGCACTGTTCAAGGATATTCCCGATATCGAAGGGGACCGTCGCTATGGCATCAGCACCTTCTCGGTGCAGTTGGGACAGCGGCGGGTCTTCAATCTGGCCAGGGGAATTTTGACGGTCTGTTACCTGGCCGTTGTCATAATATCCCCCTGGCTGTCTGGGGTGAATCGCCCGTTTTTAGTCCTCAGCCATCTGGGAGTATTGGCCCTATTCTGGTGGATGAGCTTTCGCGTCACCCCGGTGTATAAGTTAGAGGGTCGTATGCGGGGCATGACCTATCCCAATTTTTATCAGTTCATCTGGAAGCTATTTTTTCTGGAGTACCTCATGTTTCCAGCGGCCTGCTGGCTGGGTTAGGGAGAACCTGTAGTATGTATGACTGCATTATTGTAGGAGCGGGTCCGGCAGGTTCTACGGCGGCTTACCATCTGAGCCGAGCCGGGCATGGCGTACTGTTAATTGAAGCGGCCCGGCTGCCCCGGTACAAACCCTGTGGTGGCGGGGTTTCCCCCCAGGTAGCGGAATGGTTCGATTTTGACTTTGACCCAGCCATTTCCGTCAAAGTACGGCGAGTGCGCTACAGCCTTAACATGCAGGATTCAGTGGAGGCTGAACTCCCCCCCGAACAAGCCCTGTGGATGGTAAGGCGAGATGTGTTTGACCATTTCATCGTGCAGCAAGCTCAGGCACGGGGCGCAACGCTGTGGGATGGAACCAAGGCCACCGCAATTCGTGAAGAAGCGGACTACTGGCAGGTAGAAACAGGCCAGGGACCGGTACAGGGGAAATTTTTAATTGCGGCGGATGGTTCCAAGGGTCCCATGGCGAAATGGCTTGGGTTTACCCGACGCAAGTACGTACTGGCAGCAGCCCTGGAAGCAGAACCCAGACTAGAAGTACCCGAGGACCCTATGGTGTACTTTGACCTGGGCTTAATCAAGCAGGGTTATACCTGGAACTTTCCTAAAGCCGATGGATATTCCATTGGCGGCGGGGTGATTTACATGGGGGGCCAGCGGCAGCAAAATTTGCGCTCTCCCATCGCAGACTATGCTGCAGAGTTTGGTGTCGAGGCTGCCAAGGTGCAGCACTTTGGCCATCCCATTTTCGTCTGGGATGGTGATCAACCCCTCCACACCCATCGAGCGGTACTGGCGGGGGAAGCCGCCTGTGTCGTTGATCCGTTTACGGTGGAAGGTATTCGCCCCTCTATCTTCAGCGGCCTGAAAGCATCCCAGGCGATAGATCAGGCCCTGGGCGGAGATGACCAGGCCCTGTCCCGCTACACCAGGGTGATGCAGACCGAATGGGGGGAAGAAATGCGCTGGGCCCGTCGGCTGGCCCAGGTGGTCTATCGGGCACCGGCCCTGGCCTACAAAATGGGGGTTAAGCGCCCTTCCAGTACCATGACCATGGTGAATATCTTTAGCGGCAAGTTGCGCTATCAGGATGCAGCCCATCGGGCCATCAAGCGGTTGAGTGGTGGGCTACTGGGTTTCAGCGGTTGAATTTAGGTAGTAGGGGCGAAGCATCTGGACGAAAACCTTTGAGTAATCGAGTCAATCTGCTCCCAGATGCTTCGCCCCTTCGACGGGTATCTTTTTTCTCAGAAATCTCCTTTGTTATGATTCCTTACGCATCGCCTGGGTCAAGCGAGATGCGTGATGGCGTAAGCGATGCATTGCGGCCTAAAGACCGAGACTGGGGAGTTTGTGTGGGGTTGTGCCGCTAATGCATCCTACGTCAGTCACAGATTTAGGCTAAGGCTTACCAAGATGATGCATTGCGGCTTAAAGATCGAGGCTAGGGCGTGTTAAGTGGGGTTGGGCCGCGTAGGCGGAGCCGCGCCTTAGGGCTATGCATCCTACATCGGTCTGTCATGATTGACCCACCCCTGCCCCTCCCAGGAGGGGAAAGCTGTCGTGAAATTCTAGCGGTTTGACCTGATCCCAAATTCAGGTGAGATAGGGATGGTAGAGATATTACCCACCAAGTTTGATTCGGCAATATTTGCTCATGGTGAACTATTTCTGAATTCCCTGGGGTGGTAAGAGAGAATCAACCCTTCGCCTAAGTCTGCTGGCTTAGTTTTTTCGTGGGACTCTACATTCCGGCTGATCCCTATCCCTACCCCTTTGACGGCGACCTGCGGCCCCAGAACACCGCTCTGATGGTGATCGACATGCAGACGGATTTCTGCGGCCAGGGGGGCTATGTGGATAAGATGGGCTACGACCTGTCCCTCACACGGGCACCGATTGAGCCGATTAGGCAGGTAATGGAGGTGATGCGAGTCCAGGGTTTCTCCATCATCCACACCCGCGAAGGCCATCGTCCCGATCTGTCTGATCTGCCGGAAAACAAACGCTGGCGCTCCCGCCAAATCGGTGCCGGTATCGGCGATCCGGGTCCCTGTGGCAAGATCCTGGTGCGGGGCGAACCGGGTTGGGAGATCATCCCCGAACTGGCTCCCCTGGAGGGGGAAGTGATTATCGACAAGCCGGGCAAGGGATCCTTCTATGCAACGGATCTGGATCTGGTGCTGAAGGGCAAAGGCATCCGCAACATCATCCTCACCGGCATCACCACGGATGTCTGCGTCCATACCACCATGCGCGACGCCAACGACCGGGGCTACGAATGCTTGCTGCTGTCAGACTGTACCGGCGCAACGGATTACGGTAACTACCAGGCCGCGCTGAAAATGATCAAAATGCAGGGAGGCGTCTTTGGTACCGTAGCCGACTCAAAAGCCCTGCTGGAAGCCCTGGAACATAGCGGATCCCACTCGAATACGATGCTCGAAGATCCCCCCTGCCCCCCTTAATAAGGGGGGCAGGGGGGATCTGAAGCTAATCCAGGTTGGACCTTACTGGACAGAGAACCGCTATAGATCCAGGGCAATCAGGGCATGATGAAACCAATTTGCGAATGCCTTTAGGTGAAAGGGAACCACCGCCATGACCACCGCCGTCGAATCTCCCATCAAACTAAATCCTCCGCCTGAGTTGAGCATCGTCAACATGACCAAGCACTTTGGTAGCCTGGTCGCCCTGCAGGATGTCAATATGTTGCTCAAACCGGGGACGGTCCATGCCCTGCTGGGGGAAAACGGAGCTGGCAAAAGCACCCTGGTGAAATGCGTCATGGGGTTTTACAAGCCCACCAGCGGTCAAATTTTTGTAGATGGGCAACTGCACAAAATTAACAGCCCCAAAGATGCCCATGAATGGGGCATTGGTATGGTGTACCAGCACTTTACCTCCGTGCCAGCCATGACCGTGGCCGAGAATCTGGTGCTCTCCCGTTACGACCATGCCCAGGTGATTAACTGGAAGCGGGAATACGAGCAGCTCCATGCCTTTATGGACCGTTCCCCCTTTCGGGTGGATCTGGACACCCCCATCAGCCAGCTCGCCGCCGGACAAAAGCAAAAGCTCGAAATCCTCAAACAGCTTTACCTCAACAGCCGCATCCTGATTCTGGACGAACCTACCTCCGTCCTCACCCCCGACGAAGCCGACGAAGTGCTGGGCCTGCTGCGGGAAGAAACCAAAGTCGGCCACCTCAGCGTTCTGCTGATTACCCACAAGTTCCGGGAGGTGATGGCCTTTACCGACGAAGTCACCGTCCTGCGGAAAGGCCACCTGGCCGGGCACGGCATGGTCAAAGACCTGACCGTTGCCGACATGGCCCACATGATGCTGGGGGAAGAACGGGAAACCAAGGATGTTCCTAAAGCAGATATCTCGGCAAGCACTCCTGTCCTAGACGTCCACGCCCTGGAAGCCCACAAGGACAATGGCTTAAACGCCTTCGGTCCCCTTGACCTGACCGTCCACAGCGGCGAAATTGTCGGCATCGCCGGAGTCTCGGGCAACGGCCAGCGGGAACTGATGGAAGTGCTCTCCGGCCAGCGCAAGCCCACCCATGGCCAGGTCAACGTCAGCGGCGACCCCTACACTGCCACCCGCACCGAAATGAGCCGCCACGGCGTATTTGCCCTGCCGGAAGAACCCCTCCGCAACGCCTGCGTCCCCGGCATGAGCGTGGCTGAGAACATGGCCCTGCGCACCTTCGACAAGCCCCCCCAGGCCAGGTGGAACCTGTGGCTGGTGCTGAAAGCCATTCGTTCATCTGCCCTGGAATTGATTCAGACGTTCTCGGTTAAAACCCCCACCCCAGAAACCCCCATCCAGCAGCTTTCTGGCGGCAACGTACAGCGCACCGTCCTGGCTCGCGAGCTATCTTCCGAAGACATCCGCCTCCTGATCGCCGCCAACCCCTGCTTTGGCCTGGACTTCAAAGCCGTCGACTTCATCCATAACGCCATCGTCGATGCCCGCAATCGCGGCGTCGCCGTTCTGCTGATCAGCGAAGACCTGGACGAACTCCTGGCCCTGGCCGACCGCATCATCGTCATCAGCGAAGGCCAGTTTGTCTACGAAAGCCCCATTGAGAAAGCCGATTTGAAGGAAATAGGCCATAGGATGGCAGGACATTAAATTAGCCGTCAGTCGAGGATTTCGGCTGCAGCCGAAATCCTCGACTGACGGTTTACGATTCTCTATAATATTGGCTACTCGTAGCATTCATCCCCATACTCCTGTGACCCAGACGCCAATTTCCCCTCGCCAAGACTTATCCACCGTTGCAGCGGCGGGCGCTGCTGCCGCCAAAATTGCTCGACCTGATGCCCTGGGGCGGTTTGGTCAGTTTGGGGGCAAGTATGTTCCCGAGACCCTCATGCCTGCCCTGGCTGAGTTAGAGGAAGCTTTCTATCGCTATCGAGACGAGGCCGAATTCAAGGCTGAGCTGGATGGGCTGCTGAAGGATTATGTGGGGCGCGCTACTCCCCTGTACTTTGCGGAACGACTGACGGAGCACTACCGTCGCCCCGATGGCAGTGGTGCTGAGATTTATCTGAAGCGGGAAGACCTGAACCATACCGGGGCTCACAAAATTAACAATGCCCTGGGGCAGGTGCTGCTGGCGAAACGCATGGGTAAGCAGCGGGTAATTGCTGAGACTGGCGCGGGACAGCACGGAGTTGCCACCGCCACGGTATGTGCCCGGTTCGGCCTTGACTGCGTCATTTACATGGGCGTTCAGGACATGGAGCGTCAATCCCTGAACGTGTTCCGCATGCGGCTGATGGGGGCGGAGGTGCGGCCCGTTTCCGCTGGCACAGGAACCCTGAAGGATGCCACTTCTGAAGCCATCCGCGACTGGGTCACCAACGTTGAAACCACCCACTACATTCTGGGGTCCGTGGCCGGTCCCCATCCTTACCCAATGATGGTGCGGGACTTCCATGCGGTCATTGGGGAAGAGACTCGGGCTCAGTGCCAGGAGAAGTTCGGCGGACTGCCGGATATTCTGATGGCCTGCGTCGGCGGCGGCTCCAACGCCATGGGTCTGTTCCACGAGTTTGTAAATGACCCCAGCGTGCGGATGATCGGTATTGAAGCGGCTGGTAGCGGCGTCGATAGCGGCAAGCACGCCGCGACTTTGACCGCTGGACGGGTGGGTGTGCTCCACGGAGCCATGAGCTATCTGCTGCAAGATATGGATGGCCAGGTGATTGAGGCCCACTCCATCAGCGCTGGGCTAGACTATCCCGGTGTGGGGCCTGAGCACAGCTTTTTGAAAGATTCCGGTCGGGCCGAGTACTACAGCGTCACGGACCAGGAAGCTCTGGATGCGTTTCAGCGTATGTCTCGGCTGGAGGGCATTATCCCCGCCCTGGAGACGGCCCATGCCTTTGCCTATCTGGAATACCTCTGTCCTCAGTTGACGGGCAATCCCCGCATCGTGATCAACTCCTCGGGACGGGGCGATAAGGATGTGAACACGGTGGCGAAAGCCCTGGGCAATTTGGATTAGAGTGTTCCAGCGGAATAATCATCCAGCCACTAAAGGGCAATTTAAGGTTATTGGCTACTACAAGGGCATGATCAGCCCGCTCTTTAGACAACTTTTTCGATGGAATACTCTTAGGTCATAGCGAGTCACTGAAAATGGAAACCGGATTTGAGATTTGCGATCGCGACCTCTCTGACGAGCTACTGTCCCGTTACATGCAGGCCCCAATCATCGCCTGCGATACGGAAACCATGGGCCTGAATCCCCACCGGGATCGACTTTGCCTGGTGCAGTTGTCTGATCCGGCGGGGTATGTTTCTGTGGTGAGGGTTCAGCCGGGACAGCCGGAAGCTCCCAACCTGAAGCAGCTGTTGGAAGCCTCTGGCATCCTGAAACTTTTCCACTTTGCCCGGTTTGACATGGCGACTTTGCGTCATCATCTAGGGATAGTTGTGAATCCGGTTTTCTGCTCCAAAATTGCCAGCAAGTTAGTCCGCACCTACAGCCCCAGGCACGGTCTGAAGGAATTGGTACGAGAGCTAGAGGGCATTGAACTCGACAAGACTGCCCAAAGCTCCGACTGGGGCAACGCCATGAACCTGTCGGACGAGCAGTTGAAATACGCCGCAAATGATGTGCTGTACCTGCACGCCATCCACAAGACTCTGGTGGGAATGCTGGAACGGGAAGGCCGACTGGAACTGGCTCAGGAGTGCTTTAACTGCCTGCCCACCTTCGTTAGCCTGGACCTGTTGCAGTACAACAGCATCTTTGAACATTGATGCCCTAAGCCCCTGGCAGAAAGAGGTTGGCCATGGAAAATTTGCGAGTTCACCTACCGCCTTCCACAACCCTGTCGGAGCAACAGTTTTTTGAACTGTGTCAGGCCAACCCCGACATCAAAATCGAGCGCAACGCCAGGGGAGCATTAATTTTCATGCCGCCCACTGGAGGAGAAACTGGCAAGCGCAACGCCAAAGTTACCAGCCGGTTTGTGGTCTGGAATGAAGACACCGGTTTGGGAGAAGTGTTCGACTCATCCACCGGTTTCAAATTGCCGAATGGGGCTAACCGCTCGCCCGATGTGGCCTGGGTGAAACAAGAACGCTGGGAAGCCCTGCCCCCCGAATTACGAGAAAAGTTTCCACCCATTGCGCCGGATTTTGTGCTGGAGCTGATGTCCCCTTCGGATAATCTGGAAACTGCCCAGGCCAAGATGCAGGAGTATCTGGAGAATGGAGTGCGGTTAGGCTGGCTGATTAATCGTCAAAAGCGACAGGTTGAGATTTATCGTCCTGATTCGCCAACCCAAACTTTGGATGCGCCAAAGCAATTATTTGGAAGGGAAGTCTTGCCGGGATTTACTCTGAACCTGAATGTAGTTTGGTAAATTCGAAATCAGCTTGAACCTTCGAGATGTCGCGGCAACGCTCCCCTCCTGGGAGGGGCAGGGGTGGGTCAATTATGGTGGCGAGCGATTCTATCCGTATTCATTGCGATCCTTACAGTCTCAGATTTTACCCACCCCGCCCTCCGGGCACCCCTCCAAGGAGGGGATCTAGCTACGATTTTCGTCGTTGAAGGTGATCTCGGAAGGACGTTCTTGGTGGGCTAATTGAGCTGAAAGATTACGCCCATATACTCACGGTAGCCACAGATTTTACCGTCTCGGACATCGAATGCGATCGCGGCCTGGTTCTCATAGGGGTGTCCCATCATCAATCCCTCCGAGCGCACTTCGAAAACCACCGTAGAAGGATTAGAGGTGATGCTCTGGACGGTCAGCGTTAAGCCATCTGGAAACACGTTAGACACCATACTGAAAAATTCTTGCGCTTTCTCCCGCCCATAGTTCCACCCCTTGAAAGGGCCAGCAGGGAACCAGAAGGCGAAATCCTCGGTGAGGTAGTCCAGCAATTGGGACCAGTCCCCGCTCGCTAACCCATGGGAAAAAGCTTGAAAAGCTAGCTCTGCAGTTTTGAGGGGGGGTGAGTTGGCTTCGGGCATTTGGGCGAGTTCTTCGTTGATTACTAAATTTGGGTGATAGGCAGAGCCCACCCAGACCTGTCAAGGTGGTCCGAAACGGTTGAATTTAGTTCTATCCAACCTCTGAAAGCTTGATTATGTGTAGGGTGCGTCATCGCTATCGACCCCAGATTAACTCGTAATATTGCACAAACCTTCAGGTTATTCCGGTTTTTGGGCTATAACCTGCATGACAGCACTTTTCCCTTGATGATACTTGCCTTCGGTCATCTCCCGTTCAGTTTCTCGCCCGATCAGAAAGGTTAGACCTTTAAGTTCGTCTTGCAATTGCTCAAGAGCCATAAACAAATGGCGTTGAGCGGCAGGAGGGCCACCCTGACCATCCATCTCCAGTTGCCGTTCCGTATAGGCTTCCAGAATGAAAATTCCCCCCGGCTTCAGAGCTTCGACCACCTGTTGATGCAGAGATTTGCGCACACCAGGGGGAACATGGGCGGCAATAGAGACGATGCCATCCCAGGTGGAAGTACCCAATTCGTAATCGGCCAGATCAGCCACTTCGGTGGCAATGGTGACGCCCTTCTCCTGGGCTAGAGCTAGAGCTTTTTGCATACCCACTGACGATTGATCCACAGCGGTGACAGAATATCCCTGTGCTGCCAGAAAAACGGCGTTTCTGCCTTCTCCTTCCGCTAGACAAAGGACGTTGCCTCCCGCTGAAATTCGTAAGCATTCGGCCTTCAAAAAGTCATTTGGATCGGTTCCGTAGACGTACCCCGGTTCGCTATAGCGTTGATCCCACACTGATTAAAGAGTTCTCCCTGCAATTTTGGATTTTGGATTGGCGATTTTAGATTGGTCTAGCTTCTCTATTAACCCACTGGTTGGAGCACATTCATGCAGGCTTTGGCGATGGCCCATTCTTCCTGGGTGTGAATCACCAGCACGCGCACCTGGGAGGATGGCGCGGCAATATCCTGATCTTCCGAGGCTCGGCTGAGTTCATCGTCTTTGAGCTTGAGGCCGAGGAATTCAAACGGCTCACAGGCTTTTTGCCAAACCAGAGGACTGTTTTCGCCAATTCCAGCGGTAAAGACGATGGCATCTAACCCGCCCAGGCTGGCCAGCATAGCTCCCATTTCGCGCCGCAGTCGATGAATGAAGACGTTGACCGCGAGCTGTGCCCGATGGTTGTTTTCCCCCGCCGCTTCGACTACCACTCGCATGTCGTTGGAGACACCGGACATGCCCTTCAGCCCAGACTCTTTGTTGAGCAGCTTATCCAGTTGGTCAGCGCTGTACCCTTCCTGGCGCATCAAATGAATCAGAATACCGGGGTCCACGCTGCCGGAGCGGCTGCCCATCATCAGGCCATCCAGGGGGGTGAAACCCATGGTGGTATCGACGCTGTAACCATGCTTGACTGCGGCCAGGGAACAGCCGTTGCCCAGGTGACAGGTAATCAGCTTGAGGGTCGTAACATCCTTATCTAGCATCGCCGCTGCCCGCTGAGTCACGTACTGATGGCTGATGCCGTGGAAGCCATAGCGGCGAATCCCCTGCTCTACCCACTCGTAGGGACCAGGATAGGTGGACGCTTCATCGGGCATACAGGCGTGAAAGGCGGTATCGAACACCGCCACCTGGGGCACATCTCCCAGTACCTTTTCCATGGCTTCAATACCCTGCAGGTTTGCCGGGTTGTGGGATGGAGCCAGAGGGATGAGCTTGCGGATTGCCTCTTTTACATCCTGATCAACTCGCACACTGTCCTGGTAATCTCTACCGCCGTGGACGACGCGATGCCCCACCGCCACGATTTCGTCCAGACTTTCTAACACCTGGGTTGGCCCTTCTACCAAAGTTTTCAGCATCGCTTCAATGCCTTCTACCTTGTCGTCGATGGGCAGTACTTCTTTGTAGGACTCCCCAGTATCCGTCTTGGCACTCAGCTCTACCTTGCCCTCCTGGTGGGTCCAGTCCAGCGCCCCCCGCCAGACGGGAATGGGAGCCTGGCTCATCTGCACCCCACGGGTGAGGTCAAAGAGGCAACTCTTGTGGCTACTGGAACCGGCATTGAGGACGAGGATTTTCATGGGATATGAGAAACTCGGCAGTTTGGGGGATCTTCTTAGGATGAGAAGGTTGGGAGAGCAAGGGGGAGGGGAAGATGGGTATCGGGTATTGGGTACTAGGTTTCAGGTTTCAGGTTTCAGGTTCTAGGTTTCAGGTTCTGGGTTTTTGGTACTGGTTTTTTGGTTTCAGGTTCTGGGTCCCAGGTTCCAGGAGTTAGCATGTCCAATATATTCGACACCTAATACCCGATACCCGACACCCGACACCCGACACCCGATACCCGATACCCAGCACCCTCCTATGTTCCTTCCCTCACATCCAACTCCTCCGGCAGGTGGGATCGGTCGCCATGCTTGATCAGCTGTGGCCCATGGAGGTCAAAGCGAATGATGCTGAGGGAAGCCACGGGGAGGAAGATGCGATCGCGGTACCGCCCACTATCTATTCCCAACAGATTACAGAGAACCAGCCGAATGGTTGTCTTATGGGACACCACCAGCACATTGCCCTCGGTAAACTTGTCCTCAATCTCGGCCATCACTAACGAGGCCCGGCTGGCCACCTGGACCCCAGACTCGCCACCCGTGGGGGGATTCCAGGCCGGTTCCGTCAGCCACTGAATGTAATCTTGCTGGTAATGTTCCTGCACATACTCCGTGGACTTGCCTTCCCATTCGCCGAAATCCATCTCTTTCAGGCCGTTACGGAGCTGCATATTTTGGCCAATGGCCTTGCAGAAGGGGGTCGCCGTCGCCACCGTCCGTTTCATAGGACTGGCAAAGACCCCCTGCCATTGCAGATGCTTGTACTTCTCAGCAAAGGCTTCCGCCATGCGGGTACCTTCCGGCGTCAGCTCGGGATCGGTGGTACCGCAATAGCCACCAGTGCGGCTGGCTTCGGTTTC
>CAZPYG010000011.1:0-5364 GCA_964590465.1 uncultured bacterium
GCGGAGTCGAAACATCTTAAGTGATTACTGGATAATTACTTTCTGGGAGTACTCTTACCTGAGCACTCCCTTTTTTATTAGGGTGTTGAAATAAAAGCCGCCATTTTGGTGAAACCGTTGCAGAATGAAGCAGATGACAGGTTAGGTAGAGCACATGGTGCGGTCAGTTGAAATCATTCGTAAAGAGCTGAAATCCCTGGATGAAACAACTGCGACTCTGGCAGAAGAGTTTGAACGGCTCTACGGGAGCTACCTTAATATTCTGGGACAGGCGATTCGACGGCAGGTTGTGATTGCGGTCTATCACCTCTGCACCCAGGTCTATCCAGAAGCCTTCCTGGCCCTGTCAGTGAACCAGAGGGAGCAACTGCAGCAGAAAATTCGCCAATTAGGTCACCAGGGCCAAGACTGGCTTCAGCGACTGATGGCAGCCCAGGAGCCAGAAACCCAAAATTTTGAAGATTTGCCCGTGGAGCAGCAAGAGCGCATCAGCCGACTGACAGCGGCGTTAGAGGCCATTCCGACTGATGAAGACTTCCCAGGGGAAGACTCCCCGGGGGAAGATTCCATCGAGGCTGAAGGCCCTCTAGCAGACTCTGAGCAGCAACCCGAAACGGGGCTTCCCCCGATCCAATTTATTACTGTAGATCCCGCCCGGCAGGAGTCAGCAGACCCGCTTTCCCCGTCAACCGAGCAGCCGGAAGACAACCCGGAGCAGGAAGCAACAGACGACCCAGAAAACGAAGACGAAGACGAACCTGAATCCTCCCCGAATACCGACGCTGAATCCGACCGGGTCCTGACAAAACCAGACATGGACCCCAAATCCCTGATTCAGTCAGTAATCATGGCCGCCATGGCCGACGATATGCAGGAAAGCCTGAGCGGCAAACCTTTTACGGGGGATAACCTGACCCCTACCCTGCTGGCCAAACACCATCTGATTTTGGAACAGCGGATTCGCCAGGTTTTGCACCGGGTGTCGAAGCAAGCCAACCATCACCTGAAGCTGGCTAAGATCATTCCGGAACTTCCCGAGGCGGTGCTGGATGCCGCTTCCGAAGCCGAAACCGGTCCAGAAAAGGGACGCTCCATGCCGAATCTACTGAATGTGCTGGTGGAGATGGCTGCTGATATGGAGAACGACTCAGACCAGGATGAGGCCGATGACGATGATGAAGATTCCTTCGATCAAGAAAGTCAGGACGACGACGAAGCGATTCAGGGCATGATGACCCATCTGGCGGCCATTAATCTGCGCCTGTCGGACCTGGAGTTTGCCGATGTGCAGTCCTCCATGGGGCGTAGTAAACTCCGTACAGCCCTGGGTAAGTTAAGGAAGCTGGGCAAGCAGTATCAGCGGACCCAGCGGGAACTGGCGATCGCAGAAGCCGAGCAGGCCTGGCGCACCGTCTGGTACGATGACTCCTCTAATTAATTTGAGGTCATGGCAGCTGAGGTTCGCGCATCACAACCAGACTGGGGGCGCTTGCAGCGAGCGCTTACAGTGGAGGCTGAAAACGGCTTCAACAACCTGGTCGGCAAACAACAGACCTTTAACGAATTCCTCCACGACAGTCTTAATTGTCCTCCAGAAAGTTTGCCTGCCGTTGAACGGGATGCCTGGCAGGCCCTAGGGGAACGGTTTGGCAGCTACGGGGATCTCAGTTTTTCCCAGCGGCAGCACCTGGTGGCCGAAACTCGCCGGTTTTTATACCAGAGCCAGCGACAGGTCGAGCAGAAGGCTCAGTCCCTCAAAGCGAAAGAATCCGGGGCTGGTGCCAGCGGGAAATCGGCGGGGGCTAACAATGGCAAGCATTCATCCAACCGCAAAGCTGCCAAAACCACCAGCGTTGCCCCCAGGGATGGCAGCAGTCTCAGCATCCCGGACCTGGACCAGCCCATCACTTATTTGAAAGGCATGGGTCCCAAAAACAGCGAACGCCTGGCCAAACTGGGTCTGTTCACCGTGCGGGATGTGCTGTTCTACTACCCCCGCGACCATGTGGACTATGCCAATCAGGTAAAAATTCGCGAACTGGTGCCCGGCGAAACCGTTACCATCGTCGGCACCGTCAAACGCGCCAATTGCTTCACCAGTCCCCGCAACAAAAAGCTCACCATCTTTGAGCTACAGCTTTCCGACGGCAGCGGGCAGCTGAAGCTGAATCGCTTTTACCCCGGCAACCGCTACAGCAACATCAGCTGGCAGCAGCAGCAAAAGCGACAGTATTCCCAGGGTGCCGTGGTTGCCGCGTCGGGCCTGGTGAAAAAGGGGAAGTACGGCATTACCCTGGATGATCCCCATCTGGAGGTGCTGGAGAGTGTTAGCGATAAAATCGAGTCCCTCACCATTGGCCGCATGGTGCCGGTGTATCCCTTAACCGACGGGGTACCGGCGGATCTGGTCCGAAAAGTTGTGGCCGCATCCCTGCCCGCGTTGCCAGCCTTGCCCGATCCCCTCCCGGCCAATATTCGGCAGCGGTATGACTTGATTTCGGTGACCCAAGCCATTGCCCAAATCCACTTCCCCGACGACGAAGAAAACCTGGCTCAGGCCCGTCGCCGTCTGGTGTTTGATGAGTTCTTTTATCTCCAGTTAGGGCTGCTCAGACGACGGCAGGAACAGCAGCAGCAGCAAACCTCCGTGACTTTAGCCCCCACTGGAGAGCTGATTGACCGCTTCTACGAGGTGATTCCCTTCAAGTTCACCGATGCCCAGCAGCGGGTGGTCAACGACATTCTTGCCGACCTGCAGCGTCCCGTGCCCATGAATCGCCTGGTGCAGGGGGATGTGGGGTCCGGTAAAACCGTGGTTGCGGTAGTTGCTATTCTGGCGGCCATTCAGGCCGGCTACCAGGGAGCTTTGATGGCTCCCACAGAGGTGTTGGCCGAGCAGCACTACCGCAAGCTGGTGTCCTGGTTTACCCAACTTCACCTGCCGGTAGAACTGCTGACTGGCTCCACCCGAGCCGCCAAACGGCGCAAACTTTTGGCGGAACTGGCGACGGGGGAACTCCCGGTGCTGGTAGGTACCCATGCCCTGATAGAAGATCCAGTGCAGTTCCGGGACCTGGGTCTGGTGGTGATTGATGAACAACACCGCTTTGGCGTCCAGCAGCGGGCCAGGCTGATGCAGAAGGGCCGCAATCCCCACGTGCTTACCCTGACCGCTACCCCAATTCCCAGGACGCTCTCCCTCACCCTCCATGGGGACCTGGACGTGAGTCAGATTGATGAGTTGCCCCCAGGCCGTAAGGCCATCCAGACTACCCTGATGACCAGCAAAGAACGTCTCCATGCCTACGAGCTGATGCGGCGGGAGATTGCCCAGGGACGCCAGGTCTACATCGTGCTGCCCCTGGTGGAAGAGTCGGAAAAGCTGGACCTGAAATCTGCCATTGAGGAACACCAGCACCTGGCAGAGACCGTTTTTCCCGAGTTTCAAGTAGGGCTACTCCATGGCCGCATGTCCTCGGCAGATAAGGACGCGGCCATCTCTGCTTTTCGGGATGGGGAGACCCACATTCTGGTGTCCACCACCGTCGTGGAGGTGGGCGTAGACGTCCCCAACGCCTCGGTCATGCTGATTGAACATGCCGAACGATTCGGCCTCTCCCAGCTGCATCAGCTCCGGGGCCGGGTCGGTCGGGGGGCCGCCCAGTCTTTCTGTCTGTTAATGAGCAGTAGCCGCAGCGAAACCGCCCGGCAGCGGCTCAAGGTGCTGGAGCAGTCCCAGGATGGCTTCTTTATTGCCGAGATGGATATGCGCTTTCGCGGTCCGGGGGAAGTGCTGGGTACTCGCCAGTCGGGTCTGCCGGACTTTGCCCTGGCCAGCCTGATAGAGGATCAGGATGTGCTGATGCTGGCCCGAGAAGCCGCTGAAGCGACGATTAAGGAAGATAAGACCCTGGCGCACTGGCCGACCCTTGCCCAGGAACTGAAGCGACGGTATGAAAAGCTCATGGGTGGGGCAATTATGACCTGACCCTGCTGACCCCGGGCGCAGCCCCTCACCCTGCCCGCCGGGAAGCCGCTCCGCGTCTAGCACCCTGCACTGAAAACCACCCGCTGTTTGATGGGTTGAGCCGGATTCCCCGCATAAATCGTCATCGCTTCCAGGGATTGCCCGGCCACCGCCCCCAGGGATAGAATCGCCCCTTCACCCACTGTTACCCCAGGCCCCACGACGGCTTTCGCTGCCAGCCAGCTGCCGGGTTTGAGATGAATTGCCCCTGTCCGTAAGGAAAAGTTGGGATGGCTCCAGTCGTGGTTGCCGGTGCAGAGATACACCCCCTGGGAAATGCAGACATGGCTTTCCACGGTGACCTCGGCCAGGTTGTCGATCCAGGCGTCTTCGCCAATCCACACATGGTCGCCCACCGCCAGCCGCCAGGGAAACTTCACCCGCACCCCCGGCTTAATGCGTACTCCCTTCCCGACTTTGGCCCCAAAGGCCCGCAGCAGGGCTACCTTAGCGCCCGAAATAGGCAGCCAGTAGGCCCGAAACAGGGGCTGCCCGATGAAGTACCACAGCAGTTGCCGCCCCAGGGAAGCACCGGGATTATACGCCGGGTCTACGGTGTACTGGTCAAGTCGAATGGGGCAGGGATTTTCCATGGCAAAAAATTGACAGCATAAATCTGGGCCATTCTCAGGGATGGTCCGGTCTAAAATCCGTTGTTGATATCAATAGCTGCAGAGTCTTTTGCTGGCGGTTGCTTGATGGTTTGACCAAGCCCAAGAGTACAGTCTATGCCATACAAGCTTTTTGGCGTCTGCATTGTCTCTATCGACTAGAATTGAAGCGTTTCCCGCACTTTACCGCCGATCGTGCGTACTGACTCGTTATTCTATCGTATCTTCAACACTGCCCCGGAGATTTTCTTCCAGCTGATCGACCGTCCGATAGTGCCGGGGTATCAGTTTCAGTCCGTTGAGGTCAAGCAAACGGCTTTTCGCATTGACGGGGTGTTTGTGCCGCGTCAGGAGGTGGAAGCCATGGCTGGGCCTAGTCGATGATGTGAAGCAGACTCGCGTGTATCAGGAAGCCCTTGAAGAAGGCCGCCAGGAAGGGCGGCGACAGGAGGGGGTTGCCTTAATCTTACGCCTGCTGGCCCGTCGGGTGGGTGACCTGCCCGAGAGTACCCTGACCCAGGTGACTCGGCTATCGCTACCTCAGTTGGAAAATCTAGGGGAAGCGCTACTGGAGTTCTCGACGCTGAGCGATCTGGAGAACTGGTTGGCTCAACAGCCAGATTAGGGCAGGTAGGGTGAAAGGGAAATCTAAATCAGGGTTGGGTGTAACGGAGTGAAACCCAACCTACGTGTCCCTCGTTCCAACCTATTTGTCCCTCGTTCCAA
>CAZPYG010000011.1:5464-70611 GCA_964590465.1 uncultured bacterium
TGTCCCTCGTTCCAACCTATTTGTCCCTCGTTCCAATGCTCTGCATTGGAATGCGCTTTGGAGGCTCTGCCTCCAAACTAACCCAGGGGAAGCGGCAGAGCCGCAGAATCGGGATGCCCTGGCGGAGCCAGGGCACCAGGATGAACGATGCTTTGACAGCAAAAAGCTGCCCGGGTCGCTAGTTATGACCTGGGCAGCCTCTTTAAAAACAAGCGGTGCGCTGAAAAGCTAAGACTTACAGGGTTGTAGCGTGGTATCGAGCTTGCGTTTGTCCTACGGACAGGCTTCGCCAATGCGCAGCGTCTCCGGTCGGAGAAAACCCACGACGCATAAACCCCATAGGTCGCATCTCATTTGACCCACGCTAAGGGTATTAAGCCTCTTGCGCAACTTCGCCATCCTGTTTTTTCTTTCGGAAGATGGCAGCGCCCATGCCCATCAGGCCGGGAAGGACAGCGGTGAGAGTAGATAACATTAGGAGGACGTTTAGCGTCAAAGAAAGTCCAGTGAGAGACTCCTTTGACATCAGAGTTAGCTTAAACTCCGCTCGTATATTTCAACTCCACATTTTTCCGGTGCAAGTTTCTAGGTCAGGATAGTTTGACGGGGAACAGGATCTTTTTACGGAAACTTCAAGCTTTGATCCCCTTCCAGGCCCTGCGCCGGCCCGGTTATTCCCGTTTCTTGTTCAGGGTTTTCAGCGGATTTCCCCCCCATACCACCAGCACCACAGCCGTCCCCAGCATTCCTCCGGCGGCGCCAAAAGCCAGCAGCACCCCAAAGGGAATTTCGATGGATTGGAGGTTGAGTAATCGCAGGGAAACCGGGGTGGCATTCTGGACCGCGATGATGGCGATTGCCACCACCCACACCGCCGGAATTACCGCAAAAGCAAATCGAATCATAGTCACTTCAGGGAAATAGTTGCCAAGGTGTAGCTCCTTTGGCTAGTATAGTCAACTGGGCTATAAGAGAAGAAACATGGCAAAAAGGGTACAGGTAGTTCTTACAGAAGACTTACGCAAGCTGGGCCAGAATGGCGACCTGGTAGAGGTAGCCCCCGGCTATGCTCGGAATTATCTCATTCCCCAGGGGAAGGCTGTGCGCACCACCCCCGGGGTACTGAAGCAGGTCGAGCGGCGGCGGGAAGCTGAGCGGCAGCGGCAGCTGGAAATTAAGCAGGAAGCCGAGTCCATGAAGACCGCGCTGACTACCATCGGCATGTTCAGCATCCAGAAGCCGGTGGGGGAAAACGATGCCATCTTTGGTACGGTGACGGCCATCGACGTGGCTAACGTGATTCAAGCCATGACCGGCAAAGAGGTAGATCGTCGTAATATCGACCTGCCTGACATTAACAAACTGGGCGAATACCAGGCCGAGATCAAACTCCATCCGGAAGTTACCGCCACCGTGAACCTGCGGGTTATTCCTGAATAGAGTTGCATCCAGGAGTGTGGGATTAAGTTCCGGCATGATTACTTAGGCTCCGGCACAGGAATGTGATCCGGGGCTAATTTTTTTTGATGGCTTAGTAGTACAATTAAACTATGCTGCCTTTGGGTGATGGCTGAATTTCCTGGGTCGGGACGTGACCATGGGCGGCCCTAAAAGGTATGTTGTCCGTTCCATTCCTATCTGTATCAGGTTGGTCAACGATCCATTAAACTTAGCCGCCTCGCCCGAATGGCTAGCCGAAGATCGGTTAAGATCGGTGTCTCAGGTAAGCGCTAGATATAGCGTCTTGCTTGAAGGAGGAATCCTGGATAGTAGGATTGATATGCGCTGTTTCCCCCTTAGTCCGTGGGGATGTCAGTAATATCGATGGGCTGTTCAGGGATCCGGTAAAACCACTACATCTAGATGGCGCCATGGTCCAGAACCTAAAGTTTGAGACGGTTGCCGACCGCTTGCCTCCCCAAAACATTGAGGCTGAAGAAGCCATCCTGGGAGGCATTTTGCTGGATCCTGAAGCCATTGGTCGGGTGATGGAAATTCTGACCCCTGATGCTTTTTACATCGGTGCCCATCGAGATATCTACAGGGCGGCTTTAGACCTCCAGGCCAAGGGACAACCGGCTGACCTGATGACCGTCACCCTGTGGCTGAAAGACCACGACAAGCTGGAACAGGTGGGCGGACAATCCCGCATTGCCCAACTGGTCGACCGCACCATCAGTGCGGCTAACATCGACCAGTACGCGGCTCTGGTGATGGATAAGTACACCCGGCGGCTGTTAATTAAATCGGGGGGAGACATTGCCCAGCTGGGCTACGACACCACCATTCCCCTGGAAAATGTATTGGATCAGGCGGAGCAAAAGCTGTTTGGCATTACCCAGGTGCGTCCCCAGGGAGGGTTGACGGCTACCTCCGATGTTTTGATTGACACCTTCTCCGAAATTGAGCAACGATCCCTGGGGGTGGTACTACCGGGCGTACCCTGTGGTTTTTATGATTTAGATGCCATGACCCAGGGGTTCCAGCGATCTGACCTGATCATTGCCGCTGGTAGACCATCCATGGGTAAAACCAGTTTTGTCCTAAACATGGCTCGTAATATCGCGGCATTGCAGAAGCTGCCGGTGGCTATCTTCAGCCTGGAGATGTCGAAACTGCAGCTGGTCTACCGGCTGCTCTCCAGCGAAGTGGAAATGGAGAGCAGCCGCCTGCGAACCGGGCGTATTGCCCAACACGAGTGGGAAAAACTGGGCCATGCCATCAGTATTCTGTCTCAAATGCCGGTATTCATTGACGATACCCCAAACATTTCGGTCACCGAAATGCGGTCTAAATGTCGCCGTCTTCAGGCTGAGCAGGGCGGTGCCCTGGGGCTGATCTTGGTCGACTACCTGCAGTTGATGGAAGGCAACAGCGAAAACCGGGTGCAGGAGCTGTCTAAAATTACCCGATCCCTGAAAGGTCTGGCCCGAGAGCTGAATGTGCCGATTATTGCCCTATCCCAGCTCAGTCGGGGGGTCGAATCTCGCACCAATAAGCGCCCAATGATGTCTGACCTGAGGGAATCCGGGGCCATTGAGCAGGATGCTGACCTGATCATGATGCTGTACCGGGAAGAGTATTACGAACCCGATACGCCCGATCGGGGCATTGCCGAGGTGATTGTCACTAAACACCGAAATGGCCCCACCGGTACTGTGAAACTCTTATTTGAGCCGCAGTTTACCCGATTCAGAAACCTGGCGACCCCTGGGGTTTAAAGGCTGGCACACTGGTCTTCTTTCTCTCCCCCGACGGTGGTGGTGTTGCCACTGGGCGGAACAGTGTTCTCCTTACACTGCAGATTGCCATCAATGCGATTATTGGCAATAACCAACCGCCCCCTATTTTCAAAGGCCTGTAAATTGCCACCAATGTCATGGTTGCGGCTGATGCTTCAGAGCCATTGAGCAGCAAAGCCTATCAGTCCCCCCGCCAGGACAATCCAGGCAGAATTGAGGTTGAACCGGAAGACGGCGATCGCAGCCAGCACCGCCAGGCTGATGGTCAGCCCATCCACAATGGCTTCTCGCCCCAGGGTCAAGGTGACAGCGGCCATTAGACCCAGGGAAGCGGCATTTACTCCGTTCAAAAAGGTGCCAAACCAGCGGGAGCGACGCAGGTAGGGCACCCAGGGGTTGACGATGCCCACTAACAGAAAGGCGGGTAAAAAGATGCCGATGGTGGCGGCGATCGCCCCCCCCATTCCCTCCCACCAGATACCCCACAAAGGTCGCTGTAGTGAACACCGGGCCCGGTGTAAACTGCCCGATGGCAATGGCATCCAGCAGTTCCTGGGAGGTGAGCCACTGCATGCGCTCCACCAGGTCCCGCTGGAGAAACGCCAGCAGCACGTAGCCACTGCCATAGAGGACCGATCCAATCTTGAGGAAGAACCAAAACACCTGAATCCCACTGGCAGCAGCGGCAGCAGCGGTGGGCGCAGGTCCTCCGGTTTGGGCAACCAGGCCCGACAAGGGAAACAGCCAGACCGCCGCCTGTCGGCCAGAACGCAGGTTTTCAATCACCATCACGGCTAACCCCGCCAGGAGCAGCAGCAAAATCTCGTTAATCCCAAAGAAATAACCGATGATGACTCCCACGGCCGCCAGTACCGTGGGAGCATCTTTGATGGCCTTTTTCCCCAGCTTCCAGAGGGCCTGCAGAATAATCGCCATGATCACCGGCTTAATGCCGTAGAGCAACCATCCCACTTCTGGCAGGGTGCGGTACTGGTCGTAAACGGCGGCCAACATCCATACCATGACCATGGCGGGCAGGATGAAACAGCTCCCGGCGACAAATAACCCTTTCCACCCCGCCCGCTCAAAGCCAATATGGATAGCTAGTTCGGTAGAATTCGGTCCCGGCAGCAGGTTCGTGACCCCAATCAGGTCGAGCAGCTTTTCCCGGTCGAACCACTGGCGACGTTTTACCACCTCGTCATCCATCATGGCGATGTGGGCCGCCGGACCGCCAAAGGCGATGGTGCCCAGCTTGAAGAACACCTGGGCCAGTTCCTTCAGACGATGGTGTTGTTCTGCGGGGCTGAGTTGAAGCCTGGTTTGTTTTTCCGAGACTGGGTCAGATTCAGTCGAACCCTGATCGTCAGATAGCGGTTGGTGATCGGTTGACATACGCTAAAAAACTTGTCCTCAGGAATCAGGCATGGGGGATAGCCGTTTCGGCTGTTCAAAGGCAGGTCAGATGCTTGCTCTACAAAAACTGCAGGTTATAGAAGTCTCATTCCTTAGCAGAGAATCGGCAGGACAATATTCGCCTGAATCTACCACAAGCATAAGCATGGACAATGCATCCTAAGCTCTAGCGTTTGAGCGTGAAATAGGATAAGGAAGGGTATTCTTTTGTACAGTTAAAGTTGTTCTCTTTATGTTTTAGGATGCCATAGTTGAAAACTAAATCCCTGCTGCCGCAGCTGTCGGATGAAGACAGATTCAGGCAAATCGCTACGCAGCTTGAAGCCACAGGTTATGTCATGCTGCCTGAGGTGCTGCCGGAGGCCCTGGTGGATAGCCTGTTGCTGCACTTCAAATCGTTAGGCGATGGAGAATTCAAGCCAGCCGGCACCGGACGCGCCACCGATTACCAGGTCAGCAGAGGGATTCGGGGGGATGAAATTCGCTGGATCGATGGTTCCCATCCGGCCAGTCAAGCCTACCTGAGCTGGATTGAAACCCTGCGGCTGAGTTTAAACCGTTATCTGTTTCTGGGACTCTTCGGCTATGAAGGTCACTATGCCTATTATTCTGAGGGCAAATTTTATCGGAAACACCTGGATGCGTTTAAGGGCGACACGAATCGAGTTCTGTCTACGGTGCTCTATCTCAACCCCATCTGGGAACCTGAAGATGGAGGAGAACTGGTTCTTTACAGTCCGGCAGGGGAGAAGCTGGAAACGATTCTGCCCAGCTACGGAAAGATGGTGATTTTCCTCAGTAAAGTCTTTCCCCACGAGGTGATGCCCGTCAACAAACCGCGGTACAGTGTCGCCGGTTGGTTTCGGGTCAACAGCAATCTGGGGGTTAATCTGGACCCGCCGAAGTAGCAGCGTGCTTGGGCAGACAAAGGGTGAAGCGACTGCCCTGATCCAGTTGGGACTCTACACCGATGCCACCTCCGTGCAAAACAGCGATGCGCTGAGACAGGTGGAGACCTAACCCGTTACCGGAACGCATGTGCTCGCCCTGGCGAAACCAGGCAAAAATGTCCTTTTGCTCGGCCTTAGAAATGCCCACTCCCGTATCTTCCACAGCAATGCAGACCCACTGGTCAGCTGGTTGGAGAGTAACCGGAACGCAATCTGGAGGGTGGCTTTCCAGGGAGAGAAAAACCGTAATTTTGCCTTCATCGGTAAACTTGATGGCGTTCCCCACCAGATTGGTTAAGACCCGGCGTAGTTCCAGGTAATCGCCTTCCACCACAAAGCTGCTTTTTTGGTCCTCAGGCAGGTTGTCTGGAGCAGCCACCTGGCAGGTAATTCCCTGTTCCTCGGCGATGGGAAGGAGTTCCTGCACCACCGTTTCCGCTAGCTCAATCAGGTTTACGGATGAAAAAGTCAGGGATTTATGCCCGGCTTCATGGCGATACACCTCAAGGAGAGTGTTGACCATACCGAGGAGATGATCGTTATTGCGGACGACACTTTCTACGGCCCCTACGGCCTCGTGGGAAACATCCCCAAAGGTCCCCTTTTGGCACAGTTTCAACATCCGGTTTGCCGCCACCAGAGGGGTGCGCAAATCGTGGGTAAGCCGGGCTACAAAGTCATCCCGCTGCTGAATCATAGAATATTGAGCGTCCATACTGCTCTTCAGGCGCAGTAGGGAACGAACCCGAGCCCGCAGTTCATTCACATCAACGGGTTTATGGATAAAATCGTCAGCCCCGGCGTCTAATCCCTCCACCAGGCTGGATTGATCATGGGCGGTGATGAGTAAAATAGGAATGTAGGGCAGAGCGTCGTCGTTACGCAATCTGCGGGTTACTTCGTAACCGTCCATGCCTGGCATCATGACATCCAGGAGTACCAGATCAGGTTGGCTTGTGTGGATGGCCTCCAGGGCTTCTTCACCGCTTTCCACACAGGTGATTTGATAATTTTCATTATCTAATATCGATTCGACCAGAAACAGGTTATCTGGAGAATCATCCACAGCCAAAATCGTGTAGGGACCGGAAAATGGTGCCGAAGACATTTCTGAATTAAAGCTCTCTTGCAGATAAGGACGGTGACTGCTGCTAATAGTATCTAGCGTCCGAGAAGGCACAAGACAAATTTTCCTATTTTTAAATAACTTCTAAGTTCTATTCTGGATTTATTCTTTTCTTTTGCCCTCCGTCCCTAGTAGAAAACTAGATCCGGCATTTCATCAGAAGTGATAAAAAACTCAATTTATACCAAGTCCAGCTCGAAAACTGTAGCTTTCCCACAAGCAAAACTCTACTTCTGGACTTGGACAAGGTTTATGCGAATGTATGTAACTTCAATCCCCCGGCTCAAACTACTGCTTGAAACCAAGCAAATTTCATTATGAAAGGTTCTGTTTTTGACGCCGTCTACCTTAAGGTACATTTAAGCCTGTCACAGCCTCACCACCGCCGTCATACTGCCCAAATCCTCAGGACTGAGATGGTCATTGAGCACTTCCCCATCGCGGAACCAGATGATGCGCTGACTGGTGCGGGCAACATCCGGTTCGTGGGTGACCATCACTACGGTGATGCCCATGGTGTGAAGTTCTTCGAAAATTTGCAGCACCTCGTCAGTGGTGTGGGTGTCGAGGGCTCCCGTCGGTTCGTCAGCCAGGAGCAGCAGGGGGCGGTTGACGATGGCTCGGGCAATGGCGACCCGCTGCTGTTGCCCGCCGGAAAGCTGGTTAGGACGATTTTGGATGCGATCCCCCAGGCCAACTTTGGTCAGGGCTTCTGCGGCCCGATCGTGACGCTCTTTGCTGCCCACCCCGGCATAAATCATCGGTAGCTCCACATTTTCCTGGGCCGTAAGCTGGGGCAGCAGGTGGAACTGTTGAAACACAAACCCAATTTTCTGGTTACGGATATGGGCCAGGGTATGGTCGTCCAGCAGGGCCACGTTTTGATTATCGAAGTAGTAATCCCCGGAGGTGGGCCGGTCCAGGCAGCCGATCATGTTCATGACGGTGGATTTTCCGGAACCCGAGGGCCCCATGATCGAACAGTACTCTCCTGGGTGGATGTCCAGGTTCACGTTCCACAGGGCATGCACTTCGGTATTGCCCGAGCCGTAGATTTTTTGGATGTTACGGAATTGGATCAGGGGAGTGGGCATGGGAGGTGGGGAGTAGTTTAGTGGGTGAGGTGGGTGGGATAGGTGGGGTGGTGGGGTTTGTTTTAACACTCCCTCGCTCCCTCCCCTAAGCACTCCGTAAAGCAACAATCGGATCCAGCTTCGCGGCCTGACGGGCGGGAACGACTCCAAAGAACAGGCCGATGCCGCCGGAGATGCTAACGGTGAGGAGGATGGCAGTGGCAGAAATCCCGGCCTCTAGAGGACTGAGGGCACTCACTAAGAAAATACCGCCGACTCCCAGGGTGGTGCCAATGACGCCGCCTGCCACCGAGAGAATAATGGCTTCGATTAAAAACTGCAGCAGGATGTCATCCTGGGAAGCACCGATGGCTTTACGCAGGCCGATTTCCTGGGTACGCTCCCGCACGGATACCAGCATGATGTTCATAATGCCGATGCCGCCCACGAATAGGGAAATGCCCGCGATCGCAGCCAGCATCAGGGTCAGGGCTCCGGTGATGGTGGTGGCAATATCCAGCAGGGTATCCTGGCTGCTGATGTAGAAGTCATCTTCGGCCCGAATGTTGTGGCGCAGGCGCAGCAGGTTCGTGATTTGAAATTCGGCGGTGGCCATACTTTCGCGATCCCGGGCCGACACCGTAATAAACGAAACCTGGATACCATAGGGGGACTGCTGCTCCCCTGCCAGGCGACTGGCCAGGGTGGTAAGGGGAATGATGACCGCATCGTCGTAGTCCAGCCCCAGGTTGGAACCCTTTTCCTCCAGTACCCCAATCACGGTAAAGCTGACGCCCCCGACCCGAATTTGTTGACCCAGGGCCTGGTCGTTCTCGAACAGTCGGTCTTCCAGTTTGCCGCCAATGACGGCCACCTGCCCGTTGCGCTGCAGATCCAGGTCACTGATGAAGCGCCCGCCTGCCACTTCAAAGCTGCGCACGGTCAGAAATTCAGGGCTGGTGCCCACCACATTAATGTTGGCATTGCGGTTGCGGTAGGTGACCAGCCGACGGGTGCTGGCTTCGGGAGCCACTCCATCCACCGAGGGCACCTGTTGATCAATCGCCCTGGCATCCGCCAGTACCAGGGTACGGGGTACTTCCAGGGAGCCCAGCTGACGGGTTTCCCGATTACCGGGCACGACAAACAGCACGTTTGGTCCCAGGGTTTCCAGCTCGCTGTTGACGAACCGCTGGGCCCCTTCGCCAATGCCCACCATGGAGATCACCGAGGCATTGCCGATGATGATGCCCAACATTGTCAGGGTACTGCGGAGACGGTTGGCGGCCAGGGTTTTTACCGCCATGCGCAAGCTTTCTCGGAGGTTCATTATCTATCCTGACGCACGGTGATGTTATCCAGAGATTTTCCCGGTGGCAAATCAATAAACACCGGGTCTCCTTCATCAATGCCGCTGAGAATCTGGATCTGATCCTCCACCTGCGGCCCTAAAGTAACGGGTTGAAAAATGATGTCTTGATTATCCCCCGGTACCAGGACGCCCGTTTCCCCGGCCTGGGTGACGACGGCGACGGTGGGCACCACCAGGGCATTCTGCAGCTGATCGCCGATAAACTGCACGTCTACGTTCATGTTAGAGCGCAGTACATCCTTGCCGCTCAGCAGTGCAATGCGCACCTGAAACAGGGTAACGTTTTGCCGTTCGATGGCTTCTGGGGCAATCAGTTTGACCTGGCCTTCAAAGGTCTGGTCGGGAAACGCATCGGCAATAATTTCGACCTTCTGGTTCGGCTCAATCAAATTAATGTCGGCTTCGGGCACTTCTGCCAAAATTTCCAGGTCCTGGGCCAGGGCGACGATGGCGGTGGAAGTCGCCGAGGACAGATCGGAAGCGGAGGTGGTCGGCGTCACGAAAGCCCCCACAGTGGCAAATTTTTGGGTGATGGTGCCGGCAAAGGGAGCCCTGATAGCATTATCATCGAGCCGCACCTGAGTCCCCTGAAGCTGGGCCCTGGCCTGGGCCAATCGCGCTTCGGCCTGGGCCACCAATTCTGGTTCCGGCAGATTACGCAGGTCCTCTAACCGCCGCAGAGCCTCATCTACCCGGGCCTGGGCCTGCTCTAATCCAGCTTCAGCACTGCGCCGTTCGCGGATAGCGGTTTCTAACTCGTTCTCCGAAATGGCGCCCCGGTCGTAGAGCTGGCGGCTGCGCTGCAGGTCATTTTCGGCCAGATCAAGGCGCGCTTCTACGTCCCGCACCTGGGCTCGGGTGGCCTCCACTGCGGCTTCCGCCTGGGCAATTTCCTCTGGGCGACTGCCCCTGCGCACGTTCTGCAGGTTGGCTTCGGCTTCGGCCACGGCGGCCCGGTTCTGCTGGACCTGGGCTTCTATCTCGTCACTTTTCATGCGGGCGATCAGCTGACCCTGGTCAACTTGATCCCCCTGCTCTACGTAGAGAGCTTCCAGAATGCCAGAGGTCTCCGGGCTCAGGTTCACGGTCTGCACCGGCTGGACTGAACCACTGGCCCTGATGCGCACGGTCAGGGGTTGCACCATCACCGGGGCCGTAAAGGCATCCACGTCATAGTTATCCAGGCGGCTGCGCCAGACTCCAACGCCTAGGGCACTCGACACAATGACCACGGTTGCTAAGCCCCCCGTTAGCCACACCAGAGGGCGGCGAATTTTACCAATCAGGGGAAGTTCCATAAACCAGGGACAAATCTATTTTCAGGATGCAAGGGGGATGTGGGGGCCAATGGTAGCTCAACCTCGTTCAGGTCAAGAAGGGGAGTTGTGCCTTAGAAAATTACCGATCTCCATCTGGACTGGATAAAGAACACCTGCTTCTCTGGGTGGTCGGGATCACGGCATCGCTGCAACACACCCATCAAAATCTCTCATCCTCTCGATTGTAATCAAGCCGATCCGCCATTAACCTGAGGTAGAAAACCGGTTTTCCACACTGGCCATGGCAATATTGTCGAACAGGTCATCGGACCGGGCAAGGTTAGTTTGGGAGGGAACCATGGCAGAGGCGCCAATTCGGGTGGCAGTAATCGGTACGGGGTTTGGCCAGAAGGTGCATATTCCCGGCCTCAAAGCCCATCACCGCACCGAGGTGGCAGCGGTGTTTAATCCCGATATCCAAAAGGCCAAGGCGGTAGCGGCAGAGTATGGGATTCCCCACGCCTGCGATACGGTGGATGCGATCGCGGCCCTCCCCGATGTCCAGGCTGTCACCATCGCCACCCCTCCCTGTCTCCATTACTCCATGGCTAAGACTGTCCTGGCTGCCGGTAAACATCTCCTGCTGGAAAAACCCACCACCCTCGCCGCCGCTGAGGCTGAGGAACTGGCCACCATGGCCCGCGAGCAGAACCTGATCCTCACCATGGACTTCGAGTTTCGCTTTGTGCCGGAGTGGCAGCGGTTGGCGGAACTCCTGGGGGAAGGCTATGTGGGTTCCCTACGGTTTGTGAAAGTCGATTGGACCGTGCCCGGCCGGGCTAACCCCGAACGCCCCTGGAACTGGTACGCCCGCCGAGACCAGGGAGGGGGTGCCCTGGGGGCCTTTGCTTCCCACACCTTCGACTACATTACCTGGCTGTTTGGCCCGGTCAAGGGCCTCTGCGCTCGCCTCAGCACCGCCATTCCCCAACGCCCTGACCCGACCACCGGGGAACTCAAGCCTGGGGATGCTGACGATACCTGTAGCCTGATTCTGGATCTGGAAAATGGCGCTCCCTGCCAGATTGCCATCAGTTCAGTCACCTATGCCGGTCGCGGTCACTGGCTAGAAGTGTATGGGGATCAAGGCACCCTGGTACTGGGCAGTGCCAACCTCAAGGATTACGTCCACGGCTTCAAGCTTTATGGCAGTCAGGGCGGTGATCCCCTGCAGGAACTCCCCATTCCCGACAGGCTGCAATTTCCCTCTACCTATGCCGATGGCCGCATCGCGCCCTTCGTGCGGGTTGTCAACCACTGGGTGAAGGATATTGACCAGGGCCAGGCGACCGCGCCGTCCATTCAGGAAGGGATCATGTCCCAGCGCTTGATGGACCTGTCCCATGAGTCACATCTCAGAAATACCTGGGTAGACTGCTAAAGGTATAGAAATGTTCAGGTTTGCTCCCTCAGTCGGCTCAGACCCGAGGGAGTGGGTATCCTCAAAACAAACCTTATGGTTCTGAAAAAGTCGAAGGAATTAGCCCCAATCGTCACATTTCCTGAGAAAATCCGCTATTCAGGCTTCGTTTCAGCGCTTAACTTAAAGGTTACTGTCGCATTTATGATTCATGTCGTTTCAAAGATATCCCCTTAATGCTGTTCAAAAAATAAGTCAGCTCATTCGGGATGCTCTGGTCTTACCGCCCTATGAACAACAACCAGGGCAATCCCCCAGTAATGAGGCCGATGAGGATGATAGTATCCCCGATTCCTTAAACGCACTGGGGGATCTTTTTCGAGTCGGTGACATGCCAGAAGATAATCTCCCCGCCCCGAATCGAGACGGCCGGTGGTTTGTCAGTACTGTAGACCCTGCCGAGGCTTTGGCAAAACTGCCCGGGTTATGGATTCGTCCCGGCATCCGTTTGGTCACCTACCTGCGTCAGGATAGTAAAGGGGGGGTGGGTTCCACCATTGCTATCCCCGGCATCCTCAGCAGCACTGAGCAGCTCGAGCTGGCCATTGAACAGGTCTCTGCTCAGCACCCGGTTCCTACCCCAGAAGGCAGCTTAAACAACCTTCTGGAAAGCTTAGAGGGGGATGGTTCCCTGGCCTCTTTTCTAGAATCCTCAATTTTTATGCGAGAAATCCGAGAATGTGGCCGTTTTGGGGCCTATGCCCGCTGGGTACATCATCGGTTTGTGAATGCCCCGCCTCCGAAAGTAGCGTGGCAGTGGCGGACAAAAACCCCCGAAGATTTTTCCCCTAAGGTCGTGCTCAGGCCCGATGGAGAGGTCATTGTCGAATTTTACTCCTGTCGGGTACAAAAACCGGTAGCCCTCTTCCGTCATCTGGATCGCTATCCCCCTAACAGCTATTTAGCTCAAAACCAGGACCAAGTGATCGCCGCCATGGGGGGTGCTCCTAAGCCTTAGGATCCAACGGCAGCCCGAAAGTTAACCAGAAACTTAAAACAATGGTGATCCGGTCACCCCGATCCCCTCAATGACTTCGATCCAGGCTGATCCCCAGCGCCGTTCCCCTGTAGTGGTTGGTCCGCTGCCCTGGGGCAGTGGTTTGGGGTGGGTCCCCAGGAGGGGTGACGGTACTTCAGCTTGGTGGAGGAAGACGGCCAGGGAATTTTGGCCTTTCTCAAGATACCGGCACCCGAGGGTGTTAAGACATATAAGCAAAGAACGAAATTGACCCAGCCGGGCTTTAACGGTTTATTTTGGCAGTAAACCCATTATTCCTGCCTCTGAATTGGGTTAAAACGTTTCTTGGGCACTATTGTCGATAATTGGCTGGTATGTACTTTAACCACCTAGAGTTTTTCACCGAGGATGCTGCCACCTGGCACGATAAGTTTGTGGAAGAATGGGGGGCTACCCCCCTGAGTCGTTCCCAACTGCAGGGCGAGGTAGCAGAGGGTGACGGGTCCCGCGTACTGTGCCTAGGGCAGGTGCCTATAGTCATTGCGGCTCCTGCTGCCGTAGGAGATGCGGTTGACCATTATCTTCGCCATCATCCCCCTGGCATTGGTGATGTTGCCTTTCGAGTGCGCAGTCTTAAACACACGATTTCAAATCTGGAGCAAACAGGCAGCCACCTGCTAGAACCGATTCACACTGCCCCCACTGATCGCCTGCACTGGTGCCGGGTGCCGGGCTGGGGAAAACTTCGGCATACCCTGGTGCAGACGGACCACCCTGGCCTATGGATCCCCCCCTGGGGCCAGATCTGCCCCCCTGCCCTGGGGCAGGCCCAGAGTTCTATCCGCAGTATTGACCATGCCGTGCTTAATGTTCCCGTCGGCCAGCTCAAGGAAGCGACGAACTGGTATATAGACCAACTGGGATTTCGTCCGCGGCAGCAGTTCACCATTGATACCCCTAACTCCGGCCTGCGGAGCCTGGTGCTGGCCCATCCCCTGGGTAATGCCCAACTCCCCATCAATGAACCCGCCACCCCCAACTCTCAGATTCAAGAATTTCTCACCTGGAACCAGGGGGCGGGAATTCAGCATGTCGCCCTGCAGACCCAAGATATTTTACAGACGGTTCAGTCCCTTAAGGTTAGGGGGATTCAGTTTCTGAATGTACCTGACAGCTACTACCAGGCGCTAACCGCCCGGTCCGGTTTCCAGATTGATGAAAGCATCATGCAGACCATTCGCCGGTTGGAGATTTTAGTAGACTGGGAGCCTCAACGCCCGGAAGCGCATCTCCTCCAGACCTTCACCCAGCCCCTGCTGGAGATTCCTACCTTGTTCTTTGAAATTATTCAGCGGCGTACCTTGGTGGAACCAGGCTATGCGGTAGAAGCCCAGGGCTTTGGGGAACGGAACTTTCAAGCCCTATTTGAGGCAATTGAGCGGGAACAATCGCGGCGGGGCAGCCTGGAGCCATTTGTTACTTGAAGTCTTTCCGGCAACACAACGCCATTGGGGCCCATGCTATGGCTTTCCCCGCTACCGCAGAAAACTACTCACGGTCCACAGAGAAATGCAGGTGACCGCCGCCGCCACTGCGTCAGGGCTAGCCCAGGTAAACTGAGCCCCCTGGGGAATGAGCAGCTGCCCTACCGTTAGCCCCAGGGCCAAACCGATGGCTAACCCCCCCAGGGAGATCAAAACCGACCGCCAAAACTTATTTTCCTTACGATTGAGGAAATAAATCGCCGCCCCGATGGCCAAAGCCAGGGCAAAGGAAGGACTGTAAAAGCCAAACAGGAGGAGGGCTGCAAAGGTGACCGCTGGCCAGACCACTTCTTCTCGGCTGGGGGTATCCATAAAATTGGATAACCAGTCAGGGCGAGGAACGCTTGGGGTAGAAGGGGACTGGGAAACCGGGTCAGGGGTATTTTCAGCAAAGCGGATGCGGTCAGGTACCTTGATTTTGCCCTCCTGGCGCAGCCGCAGGCGCTCCATCAAGATGGCATCATAGGCGGCTTCGATGGCCTCTTTACGTTTGGGCTCATCGCTGCACGATTCTACCAAGCGATCTCGCGCCGCCTGAATTTCCTCAAAGCTAGAGGCTTCCGTTAGCCCTAGCATTTCGTATGAATTTTGAGTACTCATCTATTAAACTCCGAGACCCCCCATTTCACCTGGAGAAACCGGTTGATGGACAACCTTATCCTAACCGTTAGACGACAATCTCCTTAGACTTCAGTGTAACCAGGGAGATGCCAAATAGGAACCGCCCCGGCCTAAGATTCTGTAGTCTATTGCTATTAGAGTAGCGAAAAGAGACCGAAGCGTTGTCAATGTTGCCAGCGAGACTGTATAAAAAGTGTTAACTTCATGAAGATTCCTTGTAAGCTATGGGATCATTCATTAATTTATTACTGAAATGAAGGAAATTGCTTGAAAGGCATTAGGTAGGAATAGTCCCTGATGCCTGATCTGGCAAGAATGTGGCCTGTTCCCTGGTGTTTAACTTATATGAAAAGGTACAACCATGGCGGAAGCCAAGATCCTTGTTGTTGAAGACGATCCAGCAATTCGTAATCTTATTCATCGGTTCCTGGCCAAGCAGAACTACGAGATGGAGTCTGCTGAGGATGGCAAGAAGGCCCTAGCACTTTTTGAGCAATTTACGCCTGATCTGGTCATTCTTGACCTGAATTTGCCTGACATCAACGGCTTTGACCTCTGTAAGGAGATGCAGTCTCGGACTGGGGTGTTTGTTTTGATGCTCACCAGCCGTACCGACGAGGCCGATAAAATTCGCGGCTTTAATGAAGGTGCGGATGACTATATTACTAAGCCCTTCAGCCTGGGGGAACTAGAGGTGCGGGTGGGGGCGATTTTGAAGCGCCAGCGCCCGGTCACCGCCGCTGAGCAGCAGTGTTTAACCTTTAACAGCCTGGCGATTGACCCGGTCCGGCGGGAAGTCATGCTGAATGAGGAACTGGTTCCCCTGACGGCCCTAGAGTTCGACTTGCTACATTTTCTGGCCAGCCACCCCGGGCGGGTATGGCGTCGTTCTGAACTGATCCAGAAGGTTTGGGACTATGACTACGTGGGAGACCAGCGGGTCGTCGATGTACATGTGGGCCAAATTCGCAAGAAGATTGAGAAAGACACCACTCAGCCCGCTCTAATTCAGACGGTGCGGGGAGTGGGCTACAAGTTTGAACCTCCAGGAACCGACAGTAGCAGTAGCAGCGACACCTGATCGGCCTTGGGGGGGCATGGGCTATCCGTGATGGGGGTACCTACCTGGCTAGTCGTTGTCCTGGCTGGTGTCATACAACCGGTTACGGTACTGCCAGGCGAGTTTCAGCAGCTTGCTCCAGTTTCGGTTGACCTTTTTGAGGGTCCAACCCAAAGCCTTGGCGATGGCCTCATCGGCGTAGGTGGTTTCTTTCTGCTGACGCTGCTTATGCTGCACTAAGGTCTGTAGCTCTGTCGGCAGGTTAGCCACAAATTCATCCCACTGGTCGGGAGTCATGCCGAGGTAAGCATCAAGGTTTGCTCCCAACCATTGATGCACCAATTCCCACTCGTGCTGTTGGGAAAACTTTTCGATATGGTACTTAAAGCGCTGCTGCAGGTAGTCCCGTTCCCTGGCAGAAATGCCCAAGATATCATCGATTTCAGCGGCAGAGCAGTCCTGCAGCTTGAGCACCAGATAATCAACGCAATCCGGCTGGTTTTGCTCCTGAAAGTACTGAATCAGGGCCTTGATGACGCGATCTCGCATGACCGCATCCCCGGGATCCTGGGCCTCGGCGGTCATTTTCTCCCGGACCTGCTGCATCACCGAACTGCGGGCATGGGGCTCTCCCTCCTCAGACTTTGCCCCATCGGCCACCATCGCCATGTCAATGGCGGTTTCGCTGGGCTGACGACGGCTGAAAGCTTGGGCCCTGAGCACGATTAACTGCTGGGGTTGACGCCCTCGAATGGTGATGCGCCGTTTTGCATATTGTTCGGAAAAGGCCATATACTCGGCTAGTTCGAGCTGGGTATGGGGGCTAAAGGTTTCCGGCAGGTCATATTCCCGACGAAAGGCCGTCAGTACCTCAATATAAAAATTTTGCATAAAGTCTTCCAGCAGCCCGTAGCGGGCTTGAAAGGTCAAATTGCCGGAACCAGCGGTGATATGGCGATACACAATAGAACTCAAGGTACTGTGCAGCTCTATTCGTCCCTGTTGGGATCCTAACTGGTAATACCCCACGCATTTTTCGACCCGGTGACGCATCAGGGTCATCTGCCAGTGGGTGACATCCCCCGAGGTTTGGATGCGATCGCTCATGCGGCAGATGCGATCGACCTCCTGGGCCAGACGTCGGGATACGGTATCGAGTCCCCCCGGTCTGCGCTGAAGCCACTCAAAAAATAAATCTGCAATTTTCTGCTGAAGTGTGGCTAACCCTTCATTGGCATCGGGGGAATTGTCAGGGGAAGAGCTATACGAGGTCATGGCAGTGGTAGATGCGGTCGTCATTGATACCCAATCCTAGCAACGACATGAAGTCGGGGAGCGATTCCCCCTGCAGTATTCATCAATCACGACGTGCCCGTTTCTGAAGGACTGTGGCAATTTTTAGATTGGTTTGGTCCGGCTGGTTTTACCGGAGGCAGCCCCTGCTTCAGGGACAGCCTAAACCGACAAGGACTCTGCACCCCATTCCATGGCCTCCTGCCACCCCAGACCCTGACGGATGATCACTGGTTCCGTCCCACTGACATCCAGAATGGTAGACAGGTCGTAGTGCAGGGGTTGGTCATCGTCAATGATGATGTCTACCAGCTTTTCCAGGGCATCAAATAAAGCCGGCTTTTGAATGGTCAACTTCGAGGCTGCTCCAGCCCCTGGGACCAGGGTCAGGGCTGAGGTAGAAATAATTGGGTTTTCCAAAGCTTCAATTAAAGCCAGGCAAATGGGGCTATCCGGTACCCGAATGCCGGTGGTCTTGCGCTTGGGATTCATCACCAGGCGGGGGACCGCCTTAGTGGCCGGCAATAGAAAGGTGTAGGGCCCGGGAATGAGCCGCCGAATAATCCGATAGGCCGGATCGCTCACCAGGGCAAAGGCCGAAATATTAGACAGGGATGAGCACAAAAATGTCAGGGGTTTATCATTCGCCAGCTGCTTGAGCTGCCGCACCCGCTGCACCGCACCTTTATGCTGCAGATCGCAACCGATGGCGTAAACCGTATCGGTGGGATAAAGGGCCACGGCTCCCTGCTTCAAGGCCTCGACGATGGCCTCGACCTTTCGGCTTTGAGGATTGTCGGGATGCAGCTTATATAAGGTGGCCATCATCCATCCTCCGAAGAACGTCAGCGACTGTGGGGAACGGTTCAAGTCTTCAGGGGCCTCAGATGCCTGGGGCAACCTGCGGAAGTTTAGACTTAAATCAGAGGTTGGGGGAATAATCCCCGTTGGCTTCAAATTCGCGATTCAGGAGAGGTAACTGTTAACGGACCCCATTCCCAGTCCCCTCAGCCAAGCCTGGATTACTCCTACTTCCTTGAGGGAGCGTTTCAAACCGACCCCAACTGCCTCAACTATTTTGAAGGATTTTCCGGCCAAAATTTCTCATTTGTATGAAAAAGATAGCCTATTTTGACTGCCCGTCTGGCATTTCAGGGGATATGTGTTTGGGTGCCCTGCTGGATGCCGGAGTGCCCCTGGCCTACTTACACCAGCAGCTGAGCCATTTGGGCCTGAACCAGGAATTTACTCTTGCCGCCGAGGATACGGTCAAGCAGGGGCAACGGGCAAAACAGGTCCAGGTCATGGTGACTCAGTCCCCGTTCCCCGCCCATGCTCAGGGTCCATCCCCACTACCAGAACAGTTCCATACCCATCACCACCCCAACCCAGGGGCTGTACCCAACCCATCACTGCCCCTGCCCCATGGGGATGCCGCGCCATCCCCGGCCATGGCCCCAGGAACACCCATGCGCAATTTACCAGCCATTGAGCATCTGATTAGCCGGGCTGCTTTGCCGCCGCGGGTGAAGCACTGGAGTCTGGCCATTTTTCGACGATTAGGGGAAGCCGAAGCCGCCGTCCACGGGATTTCCATCGACCAGGTTCACTTCCACGAGGTCGGTGCCACCGATGCCATTGTTGATATTGTTGGCACCTGCTTAGGTCTGGATTATCTCCACATCGATACCCTCATCTGTTCGCCGCTGCCCACTGGCCAGGGCCAGGTCAGGGCCGCCCACGGTTGGCTACCGGTACCGGCTCCAGCGGTGCTCAAGCTCATGGAAATGGGGCAGATCCCGATTTACAGCAATGGCCTCAAGGGGGAGTTAGTTACCCCCACCGGGGCGGCCATTGTGACCATCCTGGCTCAACGCTTCGGACCGCCGCCAGCCCTGACCTTAGAGCAGGTTGGTCTGGGGGCAGGACAAAAAGATTTGTCCATTGCAAATATTCTGCGTCTTTGGGTGGGCAAAGAGACCTCCCCTGCCCCAGAGCCAGCTTTCAGCAGCCAGACTAGACCCCCCGTTCAATCCTCGGAAGGCCAGCAGCATCACGCTCATTCCGACGGATCCATGGGCCAGACCCTGTCCCTTCCCCCAACCCCCTCATCCCCTGAGACCCTGCCGGTTGCTCCCACCCCATCTTCGCCCCAGGGTTGTCCTGCGGGTCAAGAAACCATTGTCGTGCTGGAAACCCAAGTCGATGATCTGCTCCCTCAGGCGGTGGGCCACCTGTACGACCAACTGTTCGCCGTGGGAGCCCTGGATGTGTTCAGTCAACCCGTCGCCATGAAAAAGTCCCGTCCCGGGATATTGATTACGGTGCTCTGCCGCCCCGAGCAGCAGGCGAGTTGTGAAATGGTCCTGTTTGCCGAAACCACTACTCTGGGCATTCGCCACCGCCGCCAGGAGCGGACAGTGCTTCGCCGGGAATTTAACAGTCTGCAGACCGGTTTTGGCCCCGTCACCCTAAAACTGGCCTATCATCCCCTGACGGGCCAACTCATGAACGCCCACCCCGAATATGAAGACTGTGCTGCCTTAGCCCGTCGCCATCAGGTATCCTGGCAAAGCGTTTATCAGGCCGCCTTAGCCGCTTGGCAACATAACCCGGTTGAATGCTCTGGGGATGGAGAGGTTTCCTCGCCGTCCTGAATCATGCTGTTGCTTTTGGTCAGGTCTACCCCCAGGGGCAGGGGTTCGAGGGGGTAACGGGTGCAGTCAGGATGCAGAGACCTGGGGAGGCAGGACTGGTCTTCAAAAATCCGGTTTATGGCCGCATCTCAAGCCGTGATGTTCTCCTATGGTTCTACTCGTTCAGCAGATCAAGGTTATTGTCCCGCAGGGGATAGTACAGCATTTGGGAAAAAATCCGGAATGTCCCCCAATCTTCCTCTTTGGATAACCCTTGACCGTTCATAGCGAAGGCCTGGTTAACAGCCAGAGATGCCGGAGTGAAGCCATTCACCTTCACCAGGTTGTACTCTATATTTTCTGCATAGATCGCAAAGGTGACCCGAAAGACCTCCAGAAAATTGATCACCCATTCACATCGATCCTTAGAAAATTGTTTATAGTATCGAATTAAATCGGCGATGCGTACCTCTAAATAGAGGTTAGAACCCCTGGAAATCAGGACTAACTTCAGCAGAACAACGGCCAATGTGAGCGAGTTTCCCCGGGACAATACCAGCGTAAACAGCGGGGACGGGGTCATTCTGTCTTCCGTCATTAAGCAATCGATCAACCGATTGCAGGTCCGCAAAATTAAAGAATTATCCAGCAGGGCCTGATCGTATTCACGATAGGTTTGCTCCAAACGCTCAATTAAGCAGGTTTGAATTTGAGCCGCAATGGGGTTTTCCCGCACGGTGTATAGCAAATAGAACGGTAGATTATTCTTAAAGTAAGCGTAGTTACTTCCTTTTACCTGCTCTAAGAACAAATGGGCTAAATTTTTGTAGCTAAATTCCCCGCGCTTAGCAACAATTGCTTTTACCAATCGCAGAGCACTATCCCCCAGGGAGGTAGGATTGACAACATTTTTACGACCAACCTGGGGGCCCTGGGAATAGGCCGTGTACATAGCCAAATCGAATTTGAACTTATCCTTTAAACGCCGAGACAGGGCCCGAGCCGCCCGACGCTGCTCAATGGGATTTTCTTGATTGACATATTGAGGGACGAGCAGATACGGGATGTAATGATTGGTCCATTCGCCAGGATGGTTAATGGTGCGCTCTTCGGAAAACCGAGCTGCAAACAATTTCAAGTCCTGAAAGTCCTGACTCTCGATAAACCTGAGCAACCAGTAACGGAGTCGCTTCAGGGTCGGGGAAAAGGTCGGACGATACAGGATAGGGTCAGCAAACAATTCAACCAGGGACTGAATGGCATGATACTGCCGGGCAATTTCCCAGTTATTGACCATGATGTAGCAGGACCGCTTGATCGTATGGCGGAATTCCTTTTCATCATTGGCGAACAAAATAATGTGCAGCGCTGGAATGGTGTCAGAACCGGATGATTCATCGTGCTTTACAAAGAGGTGACGGAACTCCTGCAGCACTTGTTCGGGGGAACAGGTTTTAACAAGCTCCAGAAGAAAGTCATAAATAACTTCTTGAGCCTGAGGTATCGTCAGTCTTCCCTGGTAGGAGTGCTCCTGGGATGCCATTGAACAGCTTCAAAACAAAGTCCTGAGGGCCTGACTGTCACCGGAGATCACCGTGCCTGGGCTAGGGTTGAATCATGTGCTTGATTACCACTGCAGGGTAAGGGCACGGATAGCTGAAATACAGGCAACGGCAAATAGGGGGTTTGCCCCCACAGCACAAAAGCTTAACCATGTGATAGACGTCAGGTTTACTAAGGATACCCCAGTAATCCGTGCCATACCATGTCATCGGGATAAATTCCCAGAGGATTTGATGAAGTTTAGATAAATATGGATGGGGGCGGAGGGACTTGAACCCTCACGACCGTTTAAGGTCAACGGATTTTCATCCTCCTGCAGCTTTCGCTGCGGCTGCCCTGTCATCGGGTGAAGCCTTGAGAATTGGACCCTCCCTTTACCCTCGACTTGACGTTAGGGTAGCTCCCGTCGGGCCTCTGCACCTTCCGGTTCTTTGAACCGGCTTGGCTCAGGATTGCCTTATCTCTGGAAACCCTGAAGGTTTCGTGAAGACGTAGGTTTCCCTGAGTTTGAGAGCATTCACTCAACAGATTTCTCCGTTGAGGCCCAGATTTCTAAGTCCGTAGCGTCTACCATTCCGCCACGCCCCCTTAGTTGGATAGAGTTATATTCCACCACCAAGTGGACTTGTTTGCAACACCCTACAGATATTCTTATCGTCCCTATCGAATGGGATAAACAGCAAAAGGGGATAAAACCCGGTGCAGCCCTTTACAATGGATGAAACCTTAGCCGCTGGTCACGCTGTTTAAGTTAGTGGGTTGTTGAAGATGGCATTATCTAACGATGCGCTGCTCACCTTGGGTGCCTATGGAGCCCTGGGAGGGCTGTATTTGGTGATTGTTCCGCTCATCCTGCTGTATTACCTCAAAGCTCGATGGAATACAGTCGGTTCTGTAGAGCGCACCATTTTGTATGCCTTAGTTTTCGTATTTTTCCCGGGGATGCTGGTGTTCAGCCCATTTCTGAATTTTCGGCCCCAGCCTCGTCCCTTGAAATAAATGCTGCCGTAGGCACTGAAGAGGTAGAGACAAGCTTGTGAGACGCATTGATGTCTTAGGTATCGGGATTGGTATTTTTCTGGCCGGGGGCGGTTTATTCCTGGGATTTCGCCTGCTTGGCCTTGACGGTATTTCTGCCGGTATCTGGAGCCAGGTGGTCATGGTTGGTGGGTTGGTGGGCTGGTTGGCCACCTATCTGCTGCGGGTGATGACTCAGTCTATGACCTTGAACCGGCAACTCGATGATTATGAAGAGGCTGTTCTGCAGAAGCGCCTGGATGAACTCACTCCCGAGCAAATTGCGGCCCTGCAGGAAGAGTTGGAATCTGAATCTCCTTCAGGGTCGCCGTAGACTTGGGGGCACTCTTGGGCTAGAGTTCTGTATTGGACTGATTTTTTCCCTGCGATGTTATGGCCCAAGTTTCTGAGCGGTTTCAAGAGTTGCGATCGCGCCAACGGTGCGCTCTCATTCCTTTCATCACGGCGGGTGACCCCGATCTCGAGACAACCGCAAGGGCCTTGAAGGTGCTGGATACGAATGGGGCGGATTTGATTGAATTGGGAGTGCCCTATTCCGACCCTCTGGCCGACGGGCCGGTGATTCAAGCTGCCGCTTCCCGCGCCCTGGCTCGGGGTGTAACCCTTGACCAGGTCTTGGAGGTTGTCAAAACTGCAGGAACTGAGGTTGACGCTCCCATCATTTTGTTTACTTATTACAACCCCATTCTCAATCGCGGCATTGAATCCTTTATGCAGGACATTGCCAGGGCGGGTGTAGCCGGGTTAGTGGTCCCCGATTTACCCCTCGAAGAAATTGATACCCTCCTGGCCGCAGCCAGCCAAGCCAGTATTGATGTCACCCTATTGGTTGCGCCCACTTCTCCTATAGAACGGATCCGATCCATTGCCGATCAGGCCCAGGGTTTTGTGTATTTAGTCAGCGTCACCGGGGTAACGGGTATGCGGACCGAAATTCAAGACCGGGTCAAAGATCTGCTCAAGACGTTGAAACAAACCACAGACAAACCCATCGCTGTCGGGTTTGGCGTTTCTGGGGCAGACCAGGCCGAACGGCTTAAGGGCTGGGGAGCCCATGGCGTGATTGTCGGCAGTGCCTTCGTTAAGCGCCTAAACCAGGAAGACCGTCAGGTCGCCCTGGAAGAGATCGGCCTGTTCTGTCGAGAGCTACGAGCCGCCATTGACTGAGTAGAGGATTCAGTCGGGGATTATCTGGCTGCGCAATCCGGTGTCGGCAACTTAGAATCTCCGTACCTACCTGTTGTCGGCCAGAGGGGAACGACGCCAAGCTATTTTTAAATGGCCAGTCCCTGAATGAAAGAGTCTCCCCTGACCTTTTTGTGAGCATGGCCCTAGAGCGGGAAGCTCTGGTCAAAGTCCTGCCGGGTCATGGGTTGGCCCACTTCTAACCCTTCTCCTCCCAGCAGGGTCAGGGGCTTTCCATCGACGGAAATCCAAACGGGAGCGGTGGGGTCAAAGGCGGTTGCGGTGTAAATGACCTGTCCCAGTCGCCCCGTCATGGAAGCGCTACCGCCACCGTACTGAAAATCGCTGGATAAATTCACATGGATACCGTCCGCCTCGACGGTCGCTTCCAGGAGTTGGGTTCCTTCGGGAATCGTAGAAAAAGCGTTTTGCTCGGGGTCCCCTGATTTAGAGAGGAGGGTATCAAAGGCAGCCTTAACCTGCTCTCCAGGGGTAGCATTTTCTGCAACGGAAACCGTCTCAGGGACTAATTGCAGGCTGGTGCCGTCATCTTTCAGCCAGTATATTTGACCAGTAACGTCGGCGGCGGGAGCCTGGGCCGCAGGATTTTCCCCTGGGGTGACGGGTTCCTTCGAAGTTTCGGTGGGCGTTTCCACCGCAGGCTGAGGCGGAGCAGAAGCTTCCGGAAGGGAATCAATGGTGGGAAATTCCGCTACAGGAGGCTTAGGATTCAGGGCTCGCCAGGTGAACCAGGCTGTCGCTCCACCAGAAGCCAGGACGATGGTCACCAGACCGGCCGCAACTCCTAGCGGAATCCGTCCTAATCGATTTTTATCTTCCATATCTAGTCTCCCGAACACGTTGATAATAAATGGGAAAACCTCGCTCCAATGTCCATCTTCTGGCAATAGTTTCGTTCAAGAGGTCCTTCAAGACGACATGTGACCAGCTCAGCCCATTAGTCAGAAATAGCGCCAGAGGTTAAAAACGGGGATGTCGGCTCTACCCTAGCAAAGATTGCTAAGTCTAACTCATTGTCGCTAATTTCCAGGGCTAAAACCCGAGCCGTTATGCCAGATTTTTCTAGGGCACGTAAGCTGAGTGCTGATTCAGCCCCTGCCACCAGGGAGGTTAGTAACTCAGGGGGAGCCGTTTCCCCATCGATGGTCAGTCCTGGATCGACTAGCTTGATCTGGTGACCGTCGTCAAACTGCAACCCCAGCTCAATGGTGATGGGAATCAGCTCCTGGGCTACCCGGTCCTGGAGGTCAACAATCAGCTGAATTCGCTCCCCTTTAAGAAATTGCAGGGAGGGATTGGCCAGCCCGTAACGATTCCGTTCCCGTTCTCCCCCTGGCCCTGGCAGGGTAAAGCGTAACTCGTCAAGCCAGGCTTGAACCGTTGACGACAGCAAGAAGCGATTGATGTCGTCAGCCTTCAAACCCATTTTGAGGGCTGCCTGGGCTGGTTCGTCGAGTTTCAGTTCTCCCCGGCGCAGGCTGGGAAAGTCCACGTCCACTACATCCGTTTCGATGTCGATAGAGTCGATGCGGAGTTCGGGGAGTTGCCTTGGGGCAATGCCCCGTCCGGCAATGCGCAGGTTTTCCACGCGGCCATTCACGATTTGGTAAGTGGGCACATTGTCAATGCGGACGTGGATTTCTTCCGCCGCCGCTACCTGATCCCGCAGGGCATCTTCCGCCAGGCGATCCACCGCGGCCCCAATGGGAGAGACAATGGCCATGAGGGTAGTCAGCAGGACGACGATCAGTTCCACATCATTTACCCACCGCAGCTTCGACCCAACCTTTCACCAGGGTTACGACCTGATCGACGGCCACCTCCTGGGATTCTCCCGTGGCCCTCTGGACCACTTCAACTTTGCCCTCCTTCAGGGAGCGGCCGGTGACGATGCGATAGGGAATCCCCACCAGGTCTGCGTCTTTGAACTTGACTCCCGCCCGCTCGTTGCGGTCATCCAGTAGGGTTTCCACCCCCACCTCGTTAAGCCCCTGGTAAAGGGTGGTGGCGGTTTTCACCTGCAGGTCGTCGGCCATGTTGGGAATGACCACAATGGCATGGTAAGGTGCGATTGCGGTGGGCCAAATGATTCCGTTTTGGTCGTAGGACTGTTCCACCGCCGCCTGGGCCAGACGAGATACCCCGACGCCGTAGCAGCCCATTTCGAGGGGAACCTCTTCGCCCGATTCGCTGGTGTAAGTTGCCCCCATGGCTTTGGAATATTTGGTACCCAGCTGGAAAATGTGGCCGATTTCGATGCCGCGGGCGGTTTGTAACGTTTGGGACGGATCATGGACCGCCCGATCCCCCGCCTGGGCTTTGCGTACATCAACCACAAGTTCAGGCAGCACATATTCCTGCCCCCAGTTGGCTCCGACTACGTGATAGCCCGACTCGTTAGATCCAGTCACAAAGTTTTGCAGATCCACCGCAGTCTGGTCCACCATGCGCAGGAATGAAGGGGTAAGATCCTCCAGGTCAGTTTGGATATAAGCGTCTTCCAGATCGGGGGCGATATAACCCAGGGGTAAGGGCTTGGCGGCCCACTTCTTCTGGGCTCCTTCATCGGGTACGGACAGGTCTAGCAGGGTAGTCCCTTCGAAGTCTGCCGCGAGCCTGGTCAATTCGTTGGTCAGCTTAACGTCATTGACGTCCTGGTCGCCGCGGATATGCACCAGCACCAGTACTGACTGACCACTGTCATAGGTGGCCTGGTACAGCACATTCTTGACGATTTGGGTGGGAGAGCACTTGAGGAACTGCGCCAGGGATTCAATGGTGGGAGTGTTGGGAGTCTCCAACTGTTCAAATTTCTCAAACTCAGAGGGAACGGGGGCTGCGGGCAGAGAAACCGCCTTTTCTACATTCGCGGCATATTTGCCGTCTTCGGTATAGAGCACTTCGTCTTCCCCGGCTTCGGCCAGCACCATAAACTCGGTGGACCCCGATCCGCCAATGGCCCCCGAATCCGCCTCTACGGCCCGGAACTTGAGCCCACAGCGGCTCAGAATATTGCTGTAGGCGTTGTACATATCCCCATAGGTCTGTCTCAGGCTGGCCCCATCGGTATGAAAGGAATAGCCATCCTTCATGATGAACTCTCGTCCGCGCATCAGGCCGAAGCGGGGGCGAATTTCATCCCGAAATTTAGTTTGAATCTGGTAAAAATGCAGCGGCAACTGCCGGTAAGAGCGAATCATTTCCCTGGCAATGGTGGTAATCACCTCCTCATGGGTGGGGCCAAGGCCCAGCTCTTGACCCCGGCGATCAACCAAGGAAAACATGATGCCCTCGGCTTTGGTATAGGTTTCCCACCGGCCCGATTCGCGCCATAGATCCGCCGGTTGCAGCTGAGTCAGCAGACACTCCTGGGCCCCGGTGGCGTCCATTTCCTCCCGAACAATGGCCGAAATTTTGTTGAGTACCCGCCACAATAACGGCAAGTAGGCATAGACTCCGCTGGTGATGCGGCGCATGTATCCGGCCCTGAGCAGCAGCTTGTGGCTGGGGATTTCAGCCTCAGCCGGGTCTTCCCGCAGGGTGACAAAGAGCATCTGGGACAATCGCATGGCCGCCAAATCCGTCCTGTTGTAAGCTATTACCCGTTTAGAATAGAACATTGAGGGCAAAACTACAGCGGATTTAGTGGTCATCTCCCTTGAGAGATGGCTGGCTCAACTCGATCCCAGGTGGTTGGCGGGTTGAACCTCTCCTTGCTGTTTGCGAAACGCTTTAAATCCCATGGCCAGCAACCCTGGTAGCAGGGCTGGAGTCGGTACTTTTTTGGGCTTTTCTCCGGAATCTGAACCTCCGTCTGATGATGGGGCATCCGAATCGGAGCCTCCATTCCCTGGAAAATTAGCAGGGGGGGCACCGGCAAAATCGACGGATGATGAACTATCAGAGGACGATCCATTGGAGATTAACGAGGCCAATAGGCCCGCAAAAAGAGCCATGAGAGAGGCCATGATGACGAAGCCAGACAATGGCTCCTCATCCTCAGCGGTGTCTTCCAGGGACTCAGTTGAACCATCTGTGCTGCTCGACAGAGAAAATTCCTCGAATAGTTTTTCCAGGGACCACCCGGAGGCCGAAACCTGTTTTTCCCGGGCATCTGGCTGATCGCCACGGGCTTGATTGGGGGCAAGTTCCTTTGATTGGGCCAAAGTGGTTTTGTCAGCAGCATAGGCCGCAGACGCCATCTGTAATGGCAGGACATCTCCCGCCCCCAACCCTACGGTTACGGCTGTGGCGATACCTAAGTACAATCCTTTGTTAGCGCGTGCTCGTATCATTCCTGCTTACTATCTCCCTATGGACTGGTTCGAAGCGGCTGTTCTTTCGGAAGAGAGTGCTCTGGCGGATAGCTGAGGGTTCCAGGGAACCTGCTGTAGATAGAATCCAGAGTGTTGGTAGATTATGAGTTGACTCAAGAACAACCAGTGCAGGCAGATGTACCGTGTTTTCACTTAAAGCATAAGAGGTCGGTCGAAATACCGCCACACCGAGAATTTATAGTTTGCAGAGGGTTTAAACAATTTGTCCTAAAACAAAGTTTCGCCATCTATGGCACCAAGCCAACCAGGACTTCGCTCTCGGAGCCTGTCACTCTTGGTCCTAGAATGGCTCTCCCACATCCGTCCGAGACCCATCTTTAGAACGAATAGCATCCTTAAAATCCGTTAAAGTAGCAAAATCCTTCCCACGGCAAGTTGTGGCAGTTCCTCTGCCCATGCCCAGCTGGTCTGCTCTTTTGATTACGTAATATTACGATGAAAAAAGTCTTTGTTCTTGATACCAACGTATTGCTTCACGATCCGATGGCAATGTTCAGGTTTGAGGACAATGATGTCATTTTACCTATCACTATTATCGAAGAGTTAGACCGCTTTAAGAAAGGGGCCGCTGACACGGGGCGCAACGCTCGTTATGTGTCGCGTACCCTGGATGAATTAAGGCAAAAGGGTTCTCTAGTCCAGGGAATTCCTTTAGATAGGGGCGGCAGCCTTAAAGTTGCCCTGTGCCACCGGGACACGCTGCAGCAACTTCCTGCAGAGCTAGAGGGGGATCAGGGGGATAACGCTATCCTGGCCGTGGCCATGGAGCACAAACACCACTACGACCTACCCGTGGTGCTGGTCAGCAAAGATACTAACCTGCGGATTAAAGCAGATGCCCTGGGCCTAGTGGCGGAAGACTATGAAACCGATAAAATCGATATCGACGACCTCTACACTGGCACCGTTGAGGTCATGACTTCAGCGGAGAACATTAGCCGTCTGTTTGCGGATGGGCATCTGCGACTCGACATGCCGCTTTACCCCAACCAGGCCATTACCCTCCTGGATGAGGCTAACCCCACCCATACGGCCCTGGCCTTCGTTCAGGGGGACAGCGGTAAAGTTGTTCCCATTAGTAAACTCCCCCATGGGGGGGTGTCTCGCATTCACCCCCGCAATCGGGAGCAACGCTTTGCTTTCGAGCTGCTGTTACAGGATGATATCTCCCTGGTCACCCTGGTGGGTAAGGCCGGGACGGGAAAGACCCTGCTGGCAATCGCGGCTGGGGTGCAAAAAGTAGCTGACGAGCGGCTTTACTCCCGCTTATTGATTGCTCGGCCCATCGTGCCCTTAGGGCGCGACATCGGCTACTTGCCGGGAGACATTGGTGAGAAACTAACGCCCTGGATGCAGCCCCTTTACGACAACTTCGACCTGATTTTTGGCACCCAGGATATGCGGGGCAAACCTGACCACTGGCGACGGGGTCACGAGGATATGATTGAGCAAGGGCTGCTGCAAATTGAGCCTTTGACCTATATTCGCGGACGTACCATTCCAAAACAATTCCTGATCGTGGACGAAGCCCAAAACCTGACCCCCCACGAAGTTAAAACTATTCTGACCCGCGCTGGGGACGGGACTAAAATCGTTCTGACTGGCGACCCTGACCAGATCGATAACCCCTACGTTGATGCCGCTAGCAACGGTCTCACCTACGTGGTGGAACGCTTCAAAGGAGAATCTCTAGCGGGGCATATCACCCTCTACAAAGGAGAACGGTCGCAATTGGCAGAACGGTCGGCAATTCTCCTTTAAACCGGTCCCAAAGCTGTCCCATCGCCCCTTCCTGGCAGGAACCCTCTGGCCCTAAAACAGGCTTAGCTGTGAAGAAGCCATATCCCCTTCACGCTGACCTGCTACATCCCAAGGCATGTCAGGTAATTCCACCCCGACCTGCTGCAGCTGATGATACACTTCGCGGGCGATGGCGGGGGATTTTTCCTCCCGGGGGCAGTGGGCGAAGAAGTAGATGTCGATGCCGCTTTGACGCCACTGCTGGAGGCGGGGCACCCACTCATCAAAATAGGGTTGGTTGACTCGCATCTGGGGATGGCTGATGTAGCGAACGATGGTGAATGGGGCGGTGACCGTGGGCTGGAGGGGAACGTTAGGCTTTTTGCGTTCTGAACCAATTTGGGGGTCGTCGTCGGGGGTGTTGATGCAGTCGTAGATGGGGCGGGTATCCAGCAGGACGCGACCGACGCCCATGGCTTCGAGCATTTGGTTCAGTCGGCTGGTATGGGGATCTTGAAACCAGTCGAGATGACGCACTTCAACGGCAACGGGGCAGCGCTGGCGGGGCCACTGGGCCAGAAATTCGCGCAGGTCTGAGAACAGGGCAGGGCTGTAGCCGGGGGGCAATTGGATGAAGAGCGGTCCCAGGCGCTCGCCGAGGGGTTCCAGGGTCTTCAAGAAGCGCCGGGAGTCTTCCCCAAAGGGCATGAGTTTGCCCTGGTGGGAATAGACCCGCGGCAGCTTGGGGCAAAACCGGAAGCTGGAGGGCATGGTGTCGGCCCAGCGTTGGATGGTGTCTGCGTTGGGCCTGGAATAGAAGGTGGTATTGCCTTCGACGGCGGTCATGCGATCGCAGTACAGCCGCAGAAAATCCCCCGCTTTACTTCCAGCAGGGTAAAAGTCCCCCAGCCATCCTTTGAAGGCCCAAACGGCGCATCCGGTGTAGTAAACCCCTGGCATTTTATCTTCCTTAGCTGCTCCCTTATCTTGGCGTAGAAGGGTGAAGGGGTGGAGCAGATTCCTGGGGGGGATGGCGGTGGAGATAAACCGGGTTGGTGCGACGACCATGCCAGGTTCCTTTCGCATCTAGAAGGAACTCGGGGTTTGATTAATGGAACGCACACAAAAGTGCCTGGCAGGAGGCGACGGTGTGCCATTCCTGCAGGATTTGGGTAGAGATTGAAATTTTATTGGGCGGGTTTGACTCGGTGGGTAGAATCAGGGTGATTCCTTCGGCAGGGGCGAGGGTTGACCAGACGGTGCTCAGGTCGTACTGAGCATCGAAGGTAGGGGCAGGCCAATCTAGGGAAGACCGCCATGGATAAGCCGGTGCGGAAACGGTTTGGCCCCCTTGTAGCCTGATTTGGAGAGGGGTTTCAGGGGGTATGGCAGAACCCGTCTGAGTGGCTTTGAGTCCCAGCAATAAGGGTTGCGGGTCAAGGCTCTGGGGATATTTATAAACCGTGATTTGCCAGGGATGGCCAACGGCGTCAACAACCTGCTCTGAAGACTGCATGACTAAATGCCCAGAAGGCTGGGCTTTCAGGTTGACCCCAGCCAACCTGCTACGAAAGCTCTGGGAAAGGTCGGACCACCGTTGGTTTGGGTACCCGTCGCAAGGCAGGGCCAGACCAAACACCGCTCCAAGCACAAGCACTAGAGCAATGGTGAGGATAGCGAGACGATGCCGCCATCCTCTGGGGGAAATCGAGGCGGCGTTTTTCATGGATTTACTCCAGGGTTATGGACGGTCATTCACCATGGGGACAAACCTGACCGGCAGGGTGTATTCCGTAGCTAAACCAGTGACATGCTTAGTAATCACCAGAATGGTTTGACTGCTATGGCCCACCGGCACCACCAGCTTGCCACCCAGGGCCAGTTGATCCACCAGAGCCGTGGGCACCCGAGTCGGTGCTGCAGTCACCACAATGGCGTCGAAGGGAGCATGTTCAGCCCATCCCTGGTAACCGTTGCCGTGCTTCACCTGGACGTTGGAATAGCCAAGTTGATCCAGCGTTCTCTGGGCCTGTCGGGCTAATTCAGGAATAACTTCAATGGAGTAGACCTGCTTGGCCAGTTCAGCTAAGATTGCGGTCTGGTAGCCAGAACCTGTGCCAATTTCGAGTACCTTACCATTAGCTGGTATTGCCGCTGCATTGGTCATAAAGGCCACAATAAATGGCTGAGAAATTGTCTGGTGGTGGGTGGTGGGTAGTGGTTCATCGCAATAGGCCAGATGAATTTCGCGATCCGGGACAAAGCGATGGCGGGGTACCTTCAGCAGAGCATTAATCACTCCTGGATCGGTAATACCCCGAGGAATAATGTGGTGGTGAACCATCTGACTTCGCTGCTGGGCGTAATGTTGCCCAGACTGGGTTTCTTCTATTAAAAAAATATCGTCAGAAGCCGAGGGGGAAATTCGATTATCTGTCGAAATGTTTTGATTTTTAAGGGCTGAAAGGGAACTGGTCATGATGACCTCCTACCCCAAGGAGTCAGTAACTTAGCTGTTTAGCTATCAATAATTTGGGGCCTTAATTTAATTCTAGCGCTTGACTAGGGAGGAGATCTCCCTAAAGTTAGGGGGTAAGGTTACCCAACTAAGTTCAAATAAGTTCAAAATTCCTATTCTCAAAGTTTAAATAATCCTAAGGATGTAGTGATGATCAAGGTCTCAGATGTAATGACTTTTCCGGTAATTACCATTCGACCGGCAGCCACCGTTGCAGAGGCCATCCAGCGAATGCTTAATCACACCGTCCACTCCCTGATCGTGGATCGTCAGCATCCCCAAGACGCCTACGGCATCCTGACAAATCTGGATGTTGTCAATCACATTGTTGCCGTTGGTCGTGACCCCAAACGCGTGCGGGTATTTGAGATTATGACCAAGCCTTGCATTGTTATGAATCCCGACCTGGGGTTAGAGTATGCAGCCCGACTGTTCAGAAATACCGGTATCCATGCTGCTCCTGTAATTCAAACTGAATTATTGGGATTGCTGTCTGCAACGGATTTGCTGAAACATGAAGCTATTGTGCATAGCCCTCGGGAGACCTCCCTCAGCGGCCAACTTGAGGAAGCAAAAGCAAAAGCCGAAAAAATTTGCCACCAGTTCGGCCTCGGCCCAGGCTCTCTTCAATGTGCCGAAGCCTGGGCCCGAGTAGAAACCCTGGAAGTAGAACTGGCCCACCAGCAATCTAAAACCATTGACAAAACAGCCTACGAACTGTTCCGAGAAACCAACCCCGGAGCCCTGAATTTGGATGAATATGATATCTGGTGCAGTGGTTGAAACTTAAGGGGGAGGGAGTTTAGGTGGAGGCTGAAGGGTACCAGGTTTACGGTCCAAGATCTACCCTCACCCTTGCTCCCCTGCCCTCATCCCAAGGCAATATCCAAAAACATCATGATCACAAACCCCGCCATAACGCCCAGGGTGCCTCGCTGCCCAAACGCTTTCTGGTCAATGTCGGGAATGATGTCATCCACAATCACAAACAGCATGGCCCCGGCGGCGAAGCCCATGCCCCAGGGCAGCAAAGATTGAGCAATGCTGACGACTCCGGCACCGATTAATCCGCCCACAGGTTCTACCAGTCCCGTCAGGGTGGACACGCCCAGAGCGTAGCGGGGGGTGTAGTTAAGATCTCGCAGGGCAATGGCAACCACCAAGCCTTCGGGAATGTTTTGCAGGCCGATGCCTGCCGCCAGGGCCAAAGCCCCAGCCTGCTCTCCCCCGCCAAATCCAACCCCTACCGCCAGCCCCTCAGGAAAGTTGTGCAGGGCGATGGCAATCACAAACAGCCAGATGCGCTTCAGGTTTGCGGCAGAAGGGCCTTCCTTTCCTTTAAAAAAATGCTCATGGGGGAAGGTATTATGGGCAACCCAGAGGAAGCCCCCGCCAAGGAGAACACCCACCACCATGATCAGGGCTGCGATCGCGGCAGAGTTCCCCGCTTCAATGGCGGCCTCGGTACCGGGCAAAATCAGGGAAAACGACGTCGCCGCCAGCATAATGCCACCCCCCAGGCCGAGCAAAATTCCCTGCAGTCGATCCGTAGGGTTAATGGGTAACAGCACCGGCAGGGCACCCACTCCGGTAGCCAAACCCGCCAGCAAACTGGCGACAAATCCTAAAGTCAGTGGGTTCATACTTACCTTGCTATAGTGATTGGATGCTTAGAAATCTATAGACAGTCCGTCAGGGTTACCGCCTCTTTTGTAAACTGTCTACTCTACGGCTCATCTTGACTACCCTCTCCCCATAGAATTATGACCCCTCAGCTTACTCAATTCGGCGTAGAAATGTCCCACCTGACCGGCGTTCGCGCCATCATGAAAGACATTATCGAAACGCTGAGGTCGGGCCAGGGGCGGCAATTTATCAACTTGAGCGCGGGCAATCCGGTAATTCTTCCTGAGGTCGAACAGCTCTGGCGCGACTGCACCCACGACCTGTTGGCGAGCTCTGAGTATGGGGAAGTGGTCTGCCGCTACGGCACCAGCCAGGGCTACGAACCGCTGATTGAAGCGGTCAAAAACGATTTCAACCAGCGTTATGGTCTACAGCTGACCGAACGCAACATCCTCATTACCCCCGGCAGTCAGTCCCTCTATTTCTTTGCAGCCAATACTTTTGGGGGCTTTGCCCCTAACGGTGCCATGAAAGATATCGTGCTGCCCCTCAGCCCTGACTACACCGGCTATGGAGGCATTTCCCTGGCCCCGGAAGCGGTTAAGGCTTACCGCCCTTCCCTGGATGTGGATCAGGTCAGGCATCGGTTCAAGTACCGTCCCGACTTTGACCAGCTAGAAGTGACTGACCAGACGGGTCTGGTTTTGTTCTCTCGTCCCTGCAATCCCACCGGTAATGTACTGACTGGCGAAGAAGTACAGCAGATTGCCGATCTTGCCGCCGTCCATGGAGTGCCCGTCTTTGTGGATTCGGCCTATGCTCCCCCCTTCCCGGCCCTCAACTTCACTGGGATGGAACCCCTCTTTGGCGGCAACATCGTCCACTGCATGAGTCTGTCGAAAGCCGGACTACCGGGAGAACGGTTGGGCATCGCCATTGGTGACGCGGAGATCATTCACGCCCTGGAATGTTTCCAGACCAACCTCTGCATTCACTCCTCCCGCTACGGCCAGGCCATCGCCGCCCGGGCTATTGCCTCAGGGGAACTGGCCCGAATCTCGGAAGCCGTGATTCGCTCCTACTACCAGGGTAAGTTCCAGGTGCTCGAAGCGGCCCTGCATGCTGCCATGCCCGAGCATGTACCCTGGTACCTGCATCTTGGCGAAGGGGCCATTTTCGCCTGGATCTGGTTTGACCAGCTGCCCTGTACCGATTGGGAACTCTACCAGCAGCTGAAGCAGCGGGGAGTGATTGTCGTTCCCGGAAATGCTTTCTTCCCCGGCATTCGAGAGGATTGGGCCCACACCCGCCAGTGCATTCGCATCAGCCTCACCGCCAGCGATGAAGAAATTACTACGGCCATGGGGCACCTGGCTGAACTGGTACAGGAGTCATACCAGGGGCAAAGCCTCCCTTTCGTAACAACAGCGGCAACGGTCTAGGGTAGAGGCACAATGCAAGAGTCCCCCCAGGCCATAACAGATTGGATAGAAATCGGTCGCATTGTCGCTCCTCAGGGGCTAAAGGGAGAGGTGCGGGCTTATCCCAGCACCGACTTTCCAGAACGGTTTCTAGAACCAGGCAAACGCTGGCTGCAGGGACCGAAAGATCCTTCCCCCCAACCCGTTGAGCTGCTGAAAGGGCGATTTGTGGAGGGCAAAGGACTATATGTCCTGCAACTGGAGGGGGTGACAAATCGAGACCAGGCCGAAAGTCTTCGTAATCACATTCTGCTAGTACCCGCTACCGAACGGCCTGACCTGGAAGCAGGGGAATTTTACGTCGCCGACCTGGTAGGTTTAAAGGTGATTCTGCAGGCCAGCGGTGCAGAAATTGGCACCGTCACCGATATCTACGAAGCAGGCAATGACCTGCTGGAAGTAACGTTGACCCCGGAAGATTCTGAAGCCAAAGCCCAACGAGTATTTATCCCCTTTGTGGATGAAATTGTCCCCATTGTTAACCTGGCGCAGGGCAGGGTGGAAATTAACCCTCCCGAAGGCTTGCTAAACCTGTAGGCTTTAAACCAAATCGTCCTACTTATTTTTGGACTATGGCTATCATCACCAGCCCTACTGAAATCCACCCCCCAGAACAGTATCTGGATCTGGAAGTAGAATCAGATATTCGCAATGAATACCGTGACGGAATTATCGTCCCGATGACCGGCGGCACCCCTGAACATAACAAAATTGCCAGTGCTCTGAATGCGCTGCTCTGGTTTAGTTTGCGAGATAAACCCTACAGCGTTTTTGTAACTGACCAACGGCTCTGGATTCCAGCAGTCAATCTCTACACCTATCCTGATGTCATGGTGATTGTCGACCCCGTAGAACTTAAACCGGGGAGAAAAGATACCGTTACCAATCCCCTTTTGCTGGCCGAGGTTTTGTCCGAATCGACCAAAAACTATGATCGAGGAGAAAAGTTTGAAGCTTATCGTACAATTCCAACATTTCGGGAGTACCTGCTAATTGACCAGGAACGTTCCTATGTTGAACATTCTGTAAAACAGTCTGAAAATCAATGGCTGATGACGGAATACCGCAGTGTTAATGACCAGATTAAGCTTGTTTCGGTACCGGCTGAGCTGGGTTTGAAGGATATTTATGCTGGGGTTCTAGCGACGGATAATTGATGCTACAAACTCTGAATTTGCTGCAGGAAGTCACCTCTATCCACAGACAGATATTTTTGGCTTCGTATTAATTGCCTCAATTTAATGTAGTGACTACGGTTAATGTTTCCTCCCTCAGGCGACTTTATTAACCGTCATTATGTTTACTCTCAAAGATGTCTTTTTCGCCTTTGTCTGGGTGGCACTGCTGATTCTGGCCACCTCGACGGTATCCCAGAACTCACCCACACCGAAACCGCTGAAACCAGGCTTCGCCGATCTCAGCTGATGCGGGGTTTGTTGATTGATCCCCTCTCCATCAACTTTGGTCTGGTGGGCATTGCCGTCATGATTGGCTGGCTGATTCAGCAGGCTCTGGTTTTAATTGAGTCCGTCACCTGGGGCACCAGTCGATTGTGGGGGGAGGGCTATTCACCGCCGCTGCCCCGGCCCTAATTGTACGCTTCGGCTTTGGGGGGATGCTGTTAATTACCGGCGGGCTGCTGGTGTTCTGGCTGGTCATGGGAGGCTTCCTCATGCACCAGCAGCGTAAACTCGTTAACTCGTTCCTGAACGCCAGAAGGTTCTTCGCTGAATCTCTTTAGCTACCCTGACAGATTGTGCATCAAATACTCAATGCGGTCACCTTGCCGGATATCCAGCACCTTGGGGAAGGAAATTTCGACGTGGGTGACATCTTCAGCCCGCTGGACCTGCTCAACTTGGGCGACCAAACGGATGGGGGGTTGTTCGTTGTTGTCGACCAGTAAGCCAACCGGTTCACCCTGGCCAAAGACCTCTGGATGCAGCATCAGATTTTGGTCTTCTTGTAAAGCCAATTTCAGCCCCCGACTGTTAATGGCGTAGGCGGTGCCAATTAAAAACTGGCCGTGGCTGTAGACCTGCACGCCAGCTTTGACTTGCTTGAATACCGGGGTGGGTTGAGAGGGTTTTGGTTCTCTGAAAGCTCTTACCACGCTTGCTACCAGGAATCGAACTGACTCCAGGGGCTTATCGGCATTGGTGCGGAACTGGGAATACCACTCGTTTACGTCGGAATACATGACCAGAATAAGCTGATCTCGAACGGCCTGGGTCATGGCTTCGAACGTAACGGTCACAGTCACGGCCTGGTCGCTTCGGGGGGCAACTCGCACTACGCGGCCTTTTAGCTTCACCTGGGCAATGGTATCTCCCTGAATTTCAACATTCACCAGGTCGGGCAAATTCGGCCAGTCCTGCAGCGAGATTTGGGCACCGGTTTCGCTGATGTCGATGGTGGTGCCCTGTAGCATTGTCTCTCCGGAAATTAAGCCGGTTGGTAGATTACGATTCAATCGGTGGGACTGGCGCAGTTGGGGTTGCTCAACCGCCACCAGAATCGCCGCAATCAGCAGCATCACATTCACAGATACCCAAATGGCATTAATCCACACTGCATCGGGCTGTTGCAGGCCCGTGATCAGCCAGTAGGGAATCGTGAATAGAGACACCAGGCTCAGGGTCCCGACCACCAGCAACACCCACACCGAGGCCCAGTCAAAGGTCCGGCGGGAGACTTTGACTCCCTTGTCGGTGACGTTAAAGCTTCCCAGTTTGGGATTCAGTAAAGCCATGAAGGTAACCAGACCGTCTTGAAAAGCCATGGCGTACTCAAAAATCTCGTTCCAGAAGGAGAAGCGGACTCCTTTGTGAATGATGTAGTTGGCGTTGAGGGCGAGCAGGATGGAGGGCAGGGCATAGGTCAGGGTCTCAAGACCAAGCCCGCGCACCGAGTTGATGCCAAACAGCAGAAAGGCCAGGGGTGCGATCGCATACATCAACCGGGGGAACCCAAAGAAAAAGTGCGTGGTGGCTGAGGTGTAGCAGATCCGTTGGGGAACGGTCAGTTTGCGGTTAAATAGAGGCCACTCCAGCCGCAGTATTTGGGCCATGCCCCTGGCCCAGCGCACCTGCTGCCCCACGAAGGCTGAGAAGGTTTCGGGAGCCAACCCGGCCACCATAATTTTGTCGTAGTAGATGGTTTCGTAACCTTTGGAATGAAGTCGCAGGGAAGTGTGGCAGTCTTCCGTCACCGTCTCTACAGCAATACCGCCCACCTCCAGGAGATGGCTCTTGCGCACCACCGCCGCCGAACCGCAGAAGAAGGACGCGTTCCAGAAATCATTGCCCTTCTGCAGCACCTTGTAAAACAGTTCATTGCCCACGGGAACCTGTCCCTGGGTCAGCAGATTGCGCTCGAAGGGGTCGGGGTTGTAGAACCAGTGGGGCGTCTGCACTAGGGAAACCGGGGGATTGAAGAAAAACCCTACCGTTTGCTTCAGAATATGGCGGGTGGGAATGTGGTCACAGTCCAGAATCAATACCAGATCGCCGCTGGTACGGATCAGGGCGTGGTTGATATTGCCTGCCTTGGCATGGTCGTTGTTGTCCCGAATCATCAGGTAGCAGCCTAGGCTTTCGCACATCTGCCGCAGCTTTTCCCGCCGTTCGGGGTACTTGCGCCCATCGTCTAGGACGTAGACCTCTTTCTTTCCGAGAGGATAGTCCACCGCTAAAGCCGCCAGGGCTGTCTTGCGCACAATCTCCACATCTTCGTTATAGGTGGGGATATAGATATCCACAAGGGGCCACCGATCCAGGGGGACCCCACTCAGGTCTACCGCCTGACGCTCCTTAATTTTAAGAGTTTGGAAGTAGGCCAGAAAAAGGGTTGCGATGGCGTATAACTCTGCCGCGTACAGCAGCAAGCTAAAAATGCTGTTTACCCAGCCGTCAAAGTTGAGGGTGTTAAAGGTGCGGTAATACAGGTAGCGCAGGGTGACCACCGCACTCAGCCACACCAGCAGCAAATGCAACCGTTCACTGAGCTGCTGTTCCTGGTAGCGCACTTCTAACTGAACCAGGAACCAGCCCAAGCCCGCCAAAAACAGCGCCAGCAGGGCTTGCTGCCCCAAGGCCAGGGGAGTCATGATCAGGGGCACCGAGAGTACCACCGCCAGTACCATCAGCCAGGCTACATTGCGGCGACCATGCCCCCCCAGACTGGATTCAAACCAGTGGGGCAAGCCATTCACCAGGCGGGCAATCCAGAAGCGGGGCTTACCCGCCGAAGCTTGGTTTGTCATCAGACTCCCTCCGAACGGCTAATACGGTTCAGATACAGTTGGGATACGCCATACAGAATCAGCGCAATCAGCACGATGCCCCCCGGCAGCAGGAACCAGTTGGCCTGCAAAAATGCCACCATGCGACTCAGCCAGTTGCTGTGGTCGATGGTGCGAGGAGTCCTCTGGGTCAGCGCCGTCACGGCATAGTCAGTCCGGTTATAGGGGGAAGGACTAGCTGTAGTGCGCTGCACCAGCACCGTATCTCCCTCTAACCGCGAAAACAACGGATTTTGGGCAAAGACCTGCTGTACTTCCTTGAGTCCAGTTGCGGTTTGGCCCGTCAGTCCAAGTAACAGACGGTCCTGATTCCAGGGGGATACTTTGGCTAGAATTACTCCCGCCTCATCGGGGAGGGTCTGCAACTGGGTCAGGTCGCGACGACGGGACCATTGACCGTCAAGGCTGAACCCATCGTCGGATTGAAAAATCTCCGGCAGGGGAAACTGTTCCCGGAGGCCAATGCCAATCAGGTGCTTTTGCTGAACCGAGTCGATCACATTCTCCTGCCTGAAGGCATCCAGCTTAATGGATTGGGACCGGCTCACCCGCCCCAGACGATTGCTCACCTGTAGCATGGTCAGGATGTCTTCGTTGGTCGGAGCATTCGGTAAAACAAAAGCCATCTGCGACATATCCTGGGGAGCCGTCAGCGGAAAGCCTGTCTGCAGCAGCTTCAGGTCCGGCAAATCGACGACGTTGTTTTGGTTGAGGTCAAAACTGCTGTCGCCATGGACCCGGCCCCAGGTAGTTTGATCGGGAATTTCACCGCAGTTGATGGCATTGCGGGGATAGGTAAAGAGCTGTACCCCTAAAGTGGTTTTAGGGGTCATCAATTCTGGAGGTAAATCCACCGTTACGGAGTCAGCGCCCCCTTCGGCATACTTCAACCGTTCGCCGCCGATACCCTGGCCATTCAACATCACCGATACTGAGGATTTTCTGGTGTCAATGTTGGGACCGTAGCTGTAATTCAGGGTAAATTTGCTCCCCCGCAGGAATCGCTCGTCTGGCAGAGTTCTCAGGGGAACTTCCACTGGCGGGGGCACCGGCACTCCATTTACCGTAATCTCCTGAAACGGCTGGTTGGGGCTAATTTCTAAGTCGCTGAGCAGCAGCCGGTTGGCATTGGCAGGTATGTATCCAGGCCAGGCGTTGGCAGCGGGCGACTCCACTTCTGCAACTTCATTTACCAGGACCGCCTGCCCGGTTAGCAGTTGCCGGTCTGCCGACTGCACCAGGGCCTGAACTGCTTTCAGTACTGCGCTTTGATCATTCCCCGTTGCCACCAGGACGGGCACCGATTCGTCCTGAGTGGTGGTCAGCATGAGCACCCCAACCCCATTCGGCAAGGGGTTACTGTTCCCATCCAGCACCTTGCCGTCCGATAACTTAAAAGGCAGAGGCAGATCTTCCAGGATAGGTTGTTCAGTCGGAGTACCAATCACCACCAGACGGTCTTCGGCCTGCAGTTGATCGGCCTGGTCGATGAGTCTCAGGTCCATGGGGCGAGTATTGGTCAACCGACTTGCCATCGCCTGAAATCGAGCAGTGGCGGTTAACCATAAATCGCTGACGGAATTCGGTCGCACATAGGCCAGACGGTCAGCCTCCAGCCCCTGGTCATCCAGAAACGGATAAGGATAGTTGGCAAAATCTAGAGGGATTGGCAGCGTTGTATAGTTCAGCACCACCTGGGAATCCGGCAGAATTTCGGTCCACAGGGTCGGGTCAGTGGGGTCGGTGCAGTCTTTTGAGGTATGCTGCTGCACCTGGATAATCAGGATGTTCTGGTCCTGCACCAGGGCTGCCGGAAGATTAAACATCACGTTGCCGATTTCGTCCGCCTCTCGATTTAAAGGAACGCTGCCCAAATGACGATTATTGAACCGAACGGTCAGGTTAGAGCGCTCTGCGTACAGGGCGGGAGACTGGCGAAACCGGATCAGCACCTTGCCAGACTCTACCAGCCAGTGGCGGGGCTTGCTGAACCCTAGCCGTTTTTGGGAAAGCACGCCTGCCATCTGCAGAGCATTACCCACCACCGGAGCCCGATTGAACTGCAGCACATACTGATTGCTAGGATTCTCCTGCTCGGGTGCTGCCGCTGGTGCAGGTTCAACCGACGCAGGCTGGGATGTCGGGGCAGATGGCAATGGGTTGGGAGCAGCCTGAGGCGTTGTCGGGGCAGGACGAGGGGCTGCAGGGTCCGTCTGCCGGGGTTGCGGGCGGGGCTGCACCACCGGAGGTTGGGGTCTGGACTCAGGCAAGCTGTACTGCTGAATGACCGCATCTTCCTGGCTTCGTACCGCCTCATTGGACTGAGCCATTGACACGGTCACCTGCAGCAACAGGACTAAACCCGTACAGGTTATCCCGGTGGCCAGCAGCAGCAGCCTTCTGGGCCATCGTCTTGGCGTTAGTCCGTTAAATTGTTGTGACCGATTATCCATTTTCACTGCTTCTCCCGCAACAGACTGGGTGGCAAGGCATCGGTGGGAAATAGCCCCAGCCAAGCCAGATTTTGAACATAGTAGGCATCGTCGTTATCCCAGATGCCGGCGTTATAAGTGGTTAAAAGCTTTTGTTGACGAATGGCGATAGCTACCTCCCGATTAACCTTTTCAAAGGCGGGATAGAGCATGGCGTATTGGGCGGTGGCTTCGTAATCCGCCAGGGGATTGCCCGCCAGATCTAAAATGGCGGGAATTTTTTGCTCCGTTTGCCATAGTGCTTCTAGATAGGGCAGATTCTGAACTAACCAGGCCTCGGCCCTGGGTTCGTCAAACCAGGCGGCATCCCACTTAACCCGCCACCAGACCCGGTAGGCGTCAAAGCTGTAGAGACTCTGCAGGGTTTCCCCCTGGGGGGAAGGCTCTACCTCCTGGGTGGTGAGATCCAGCACAACCCAATCCCCGGGTAGACCTTTGGGGGAAAGTTGAGCGGTTTTCTCCAGCAGGTCGTAGCTGCTGTCTACCAGCGCCATCCAGTTTCGGTCTGGGTCCACCTGGGCAAACAGCCGAAAGGCATAGGGGGCAAGGTAGGAAGGATTGATATAGACCCTTCCTGGTCTGGCCTGAAACACCGATTGGGGACCTGGCAGCAGGTATTGAGGAGGGTTATCCCCTAGCCGTAGGGCGGTCACCGTAGACTGCTCCCACAAATCCGCTAACTTCAATCGAGCCAGGTCGAGATATTCGGGACGGTCCCAGCGCCGGGCTGCCAGAATCAAAGCGGTCACGGCATCAATGTCGGCATCGCTGGCAAAGTTTCCGTCAATGATGCCCCAGGTGCCGTCGTCTCGTTCCCCCCATTTCCAGGCCCACAGGTGGTCTTCTTGATTGTTGTCCCTGGGTAGGGCAGGACGCTTGAGATTGTTTTCTGCCCATTCCAGGGTTAGTTCGAAGGTTTCCGGATCATCCGCCAACACCGATCTCAACATGGCATAGGCCTGTCCTTCTGACACGGTGCGACCATTGCTTTCCCAATCAATCACCCGGCCATCCTCTTGAATGAACCGTTGCCGGTAGGCTGACCAACTTTCCGCCAGCCAGGTTTCTGTCGATAGCGGTTCTACTTCAGGTTTACTGACAAAATCAGTAGTGGACTCTGAAGATGAAATATCCGGGGGAGGATAGGTTTGAGGTCCACAGCCCAAACACCAAAAAAGGGATAGAAAAAACGGCAATAGCATGGAGCGCATAGGGAAAAGGAACAGCGAGCAAGGCCCGAACCTAGGCTTGGTGAGTTCTGGGTAAATGTAAGTCCCATAACAGGACTGCATCGGGGTGATCAGAAATTAAAGATTGGCAGTTTGCTCCTAACTGACATCGATCTACTTAAAAGCGTTCCCAGGCGGGCTGGATTCCTCGCTGTAGCAGCAGGGTTTCTTGGATTTGTTGAATTTGCTGGGCAACCTGGGGGTCGGCAATGCCCCTGGTGGATTGTTCTTGTTGCCAGTTCTGTAACTGACGAATCGCTTCCAATGATCTTCCCTGGGCGGCATTCAAAGCCGCCAGGGAGGTGCGGGCCGTGGAATTTTGGCTCTCCATAGCGAGGGCTTGTTGATACAGGTCAGCAGCCTGGTTGTAGTTGCCCACCTGGAACTCCAGCCCGGCCAGAGCTAACAATGCATCCTGATGGTTGGGCTGACGCTGGAGGACAGCGGTGTAGCTCTGGCGAGCTAAATCGTAGTCGCCCCCTTGTTGAGCAATTTCCCCCTGTATGAAGTACCAGTCTAGATTGTTGGGATTGGCGTCGATAAGCTGAGCTACCTGGGCCAGGGCCTGGGCAGGATTGGCTTCAGCTAGGACCTGCAGCGATCGCAACTGTAGCTGAGCATTCCCAGGATCGACTGCGAGTAACGTCCGGTAAATCTCGGCTCGTTCTCGACTGGGGGGTAGCACCGTGGCCAGGGTAATCAGCTCTTGGGGAGCATTAGAGGCACCGTATTGTTGCAGCCCCTGATTCATGACTGCGGTCGCTTGAGCTTCCGTGATCAAGCCAGCCTGGTATGCCAGGGCCGTTCTACCCAGTTGGTAAGAAAACTCTTGGGGATTTTCGGCTACCAACTGGTCGTACAGGGTCAGGGCCTGCCGATAATTTCCCTGGGTTGCATAAACCCCTGCCAACCCCTGCAGGGCTCCCCGGCGAATGGCCGGAGACTGGGTAGTATTCAGCAGGGTCTGGTATCGCTGAGTGCTCTGGGTCAGGTTGCCCTCCCGACGTTCAATATCCGCCAGCAAAAGCTGGGTGGTTTCGGTATCTCGACTGCCTGCCGGGGTATTGGCGTAAGTGTTCAGAGCCGTTCGGGCTGCGGCTAATCGCCCCTGTTGTAGATAAATTTGAGCGATCCGATAGTTCAAAAAGGCTTCCGTTGCTCCGCCAGCCACCAGACTCTGGTAAAAAGGCAGCAATTCCTGCAGGGGCGGATTCATCCGGCTCAGAACCTGTCCCATCAGTCTGATCTGATAACTGTCTGCTGGCAGGGAAGGGAAAGCGGCTGCCACCTGTTGCACAAAGCTGGCCCGATTCAGGGTGCCCAGTTCATACTGCAAAATTTGCTGTTGTAGAGTCAGTCCCGCATCATTGGGCAAGACCTGCTTTAGCTGTTGAACGAGCTGCAGGGCGGTAGCCTGGTGTTCCGGCAGGTTTCCCAAAACTAAGCTGGCTTCCCGCAGAATGCCCGGGGTCAGATTCGGGCTGGTATTGAGCACATTCAGGTATAAATTGGCGGCTTCCTGTCGGTAGCTGGGCTGCTGGCCATAGTCGCCAATGGCATGGAGAGCCCGGGCCAGGGTCAGGCGGGAGTCCATCCTACCCTGCAGGGGCTGAACCAGTTCTAGGGCGGGTTGAAACTGCCGATTGGCGGCGTAGGTACTGGCCAGGGATCCCCGCAGCCGAATATTTTGGCTGGTCAGGTTGGGGGTGCGGTGCAGTTCCTGGGTTAGCAGTTGAATCGCCTGATCAATTTGCCCCCTTTCCCGCAGGGCCTGGGCATAGGCGATGGTGCGATCGCCGCTGATTTGCCCCCCCCCTGCCCGGTATCGGTCAAATAACGCCAACCCCGTTGGGTAATCGCCGCTGAAGGTGTGAGCTTCGGCGGCAGGGCCCAGGATTTCGGGGTCTGAGGTTTGGGGAAGGACGATAGCATAGTCTGCCAGGGACTGGGAGTAAAGCCCCTGATAAAAGAACAGCTTGGCTCGTTGGGCTCTGGCTTCTATTAAGTCTGGAGCTTGCTCCAGCAGGCGGGTCAGGGCTTCAATGCCGATGGGTTGCCACTCGGAGCGAAATTCCCCCAGCAGGCCAATGGTGCTGAGGGCAAGCCGATTGTCTGGGGCCAGGGTTAATACCCGCTGGTAAGTGGCAAGGGCGTCCTCATCCCGACCTGCACGCCGATAGGCAATGCCAAGTCCCAGGAGGGCTTCCAAGTCATTGGGGTCCTGGCGCAACTGACGCTGAAAGGTGGCGATGGCATCGTCTACCCGGCCTGCTGACAGCAGCGAGTAGCCCTGCCTGACCGCAGTAGACTGCCCATAGACCGGAGCAATCGCTCCCCCTACAGTGCCCAGTAAAATCCCAGCAATCATCGTTGCCGAGAGGGTGACTCGTCGAAGGGTAGTGTGAATTTGAAGGGTCTTGTGATTCATGTCGGCCACCTCAATCCCTTGATCCCCGGGGTAATAAGTCCAGATCCCCCCGCACCCGGAAGCCGGCGTAGGATTCCTGTAACTGGTCCCGCTGCTGGAAGGTGAAACCAAGGCGAATATTGGGAGTAATTTCGAAGTCGTAGAACAACTCCAGCACATCCGGGGTTTTACTCTCCACGGTGAAGGTTTCGAGGTTGCGACCGTAACCCAACCCCAAACGGTCATTCTCCATAAAGACATCCAGGGCATTGAGGCCGAAGCTGTAGGTGTCTCCTGAAAACCCGGTGCCGCTGTTATTCAAATGGCCGTATCGACCGAACAAACCGATGTTGACCTCTGGAATAAACCACTCTGCGTTCACCCCATAGGCATCGAGCCGCCCTCCGCTCCCCTGAAACTGACTATCCCGGGCGGTCAGGAAGGTACCCCGCAAAATCAAGTTGCCGGTACGGAATCCGACCTCCCCAGCAAAACCATCCAGGGCAAAATTGGTAATGTCTGAGGACGAGGAGAAAACCGCCGCGTTCAGGGCAATATCATCCGTAACTGTCCACTGTACCAGCCCTCCCGGACGGGAAGCGGTAGCGTTTGCCCCGGCAATTAACGCCGGATTAGTGTGAAAAGTGGAGTTAAAGAAATCTCGACCAATATCCTTTGCGAAGCTGTTGCGGTCAAAGTAGGAGGTTAAATCCAGCTGGCCTAAACGGAACCGAAGGCCTGGGGCCCCCGGCACAGAGGTCGCCAGGTATAGTTCTGTCAAATCCACGCCGTCGTCGTCCGTCAAATCAGGACCCGTCACTAAGTCCAGCGCCCCCCCAACCATCAAATTGGGGGTTAAGAACGCCTCTCCCGATAACCGCGCCCTGGCAGAGGACCGATCCCCTTGCAGCACATAAAGGCCCTGCAAATCTAAATTAGGTTCAGTAATCGGGTCATTAGGAGCCGTTATCGCCCCATTTGGGAAGGGTAATGTTTCGAATGCGACCGCAGATGTCCCTAAAGATGGATTCGGAATGATCGCAGGAGACAGTGGCGGCCTCTCGGTAAGTCCTGAATTTAGCGGGGCTGTTGGGGCTGGGGGCTGGCTGCTTATTGTGGGTGTGATCTGGGTAAAGGAGGCCGGGGGCAGGGGTACAGCTTGAGGTCCATTGTTAGCTGTATTGGGCAATGTCGGAACGGTAAGGGGATATTGGCCCACTGGCGGGGCCCCTTGGCCATAGGGACTCACCGCTGATTCCGCCATGGATGCTTCTCCTAAGGTCAAATGCCCCGCAAAAGGAGGCCCATAGATGTTGGGGCCATAGGGAATACTGCCGACTGGCATACCAGGGATGCCCATGGTAAGCATGGGATATCCCATGTCGTAAGCATTGGGGGCTCCCCCTTGGCGGTATCCCGATGGGGGAGTGGTGGTAGGAAAGGTGTCCGGGGGAAGTCCGGCGTGGGGCGGCATAACCGGAGGCTGAGCCATTTGCCCTGGGGTAAGGGGAGAACCAATATAGGCCCAGACGGGAAAATAGGCTGTTACGGATTGGGCTGGCTGCCCAGGGGCTCCTACCATGGGCATGGTGTAGGGCATCCATACCATCGTCCACTGCCCTTGAGCCATTACTTGCCCTGGTATTTCGCCCGCACCAGTCGGAGGGGAACCATAGGGCAACCCGGGGGGAACCTGGGACATGTTCCACGGTACAGGCATCCCGGGCGAGGGAACTGTTCCTGACGGTACTTGGGCAATGGTGATTTCTTCCGGAAAGGGAACCTCGGCTAAAGGAGTGGGTTGAATGCTCCCAGGGGAGGGGGAAGCTATAGTTTCTGCAGACCAGGGCAGATGGGATCGCAACCTTTGATGAGTAATGGCTGCGGACGAGCTACCGTAACTCGCTCCGGCGGAGGTCCAGAGAGCCAGCGTGAAGACGACAGAAGAGGTGATTAACCGATTGGGGACGAAGGGCAAGCTGTTAGCAAGGGCTATAAACGGGGGCATATAGCGTCATTCTCCGTTAAGTTATTCGGAAACGCAGCGGGCCACAAGCCAACTTGGCTCCACCTAGTGAGGAGAATACCCACAAAAAGCTGAAAAATCCGTCTTTTGTATATTGATTTAGTCTTTTACGTCCTGATTTATTTGTAAAAATTATGAAGAAGCTGATGCTGCTGATTACAATCCTGGTTTTCGTAGGGGGGTTGAGTGGATGTCAAACATTTTCCAGCCTTGCTTTCAGCCCCCCTCCCCTGACCCTCACCATCGAGCAGGTATCCCCTGAGCAAACCCCTGGGCAGTTTGCTCTTTTTGGCCAGACTTCTTTACAGGATGGTACCGAGTTTGTTGTTTCAGCAATGCGCCCCCTAACCAGTTCCGAGCCAGAGGTCAGCATTAGCGACGATAAGCTGTATGGCACTTTGGCTAGAACGACCGCGATTGCAGAAAATGGGCGATGGCAGGCCCAACTTCGACTGTGGCATGTTTCGTCAAACAATAGGTATCAGGAAATCTGGCAGATGCAGGATCCCTTGGCCTCCTTGCCACTCTCTCCTGACGAGGAGGTGGTGTTTACCGTTACCCTCAGTCCCGTTGCCTTCGCCATAGATCAACAAAAATTGTCTCAAGATCTAAACAGCCTGGCTCAAAGTCCCCTCTTTAATGTCACCCCAGCTGGAGAACCTTATCTTGAAGCCCGTAAGAGTGTAACTATGCCCCTACCTAATCCTTATTTGGCGGTGACTCGGGCTCCTCAAGTCAGGCAAAACTTTTCCTGGGAAGGACGTAGTGCTTCTGGCCAGAACGACACGACCTTTGGGGGAGAACCGGTCTTACCCTTCGCTGAAAATGATAATCTCCCCACCACTACCCGCCAGACGCTGCAGTGATGGGGAAACAGAGGTCTCCTCAACCAGAGCTAGCAAGTACCCCTCAGGCTGCTAAGCCATTAGTATCGCTATTGCGCAGTTCCTCCACCTGACGAGAGAGGTGATTGAGCTGTTGTACAAGACTGGTCAATACTTCGCCCTGGGGAGCGGGTTCAGGGTGAAGTATTTGCATTTGCTGCAGCGGTTGAGCAGAGACATCAGGGGCTGTCTGGTAGTCCTTGAGAGATGGGGTGTAACGGAAGCCAGCCGGCTCTTCTGTCCTCATGCCATGGTCAGAATGGGTTGCTGCCCTTGCAAAAGCGGGCTCAGAAGGTTGAACAGACGAAGGAATCCCTTCGGACAAAGATCTGGCGGGTAAAAAGCTGGTGACGTTCTGCGCCTGTAGCCGAGATTCTGAAAACTTGATACGTTCGAGTTCCGTTTGGTGAACGGCTAAATTGCGGGCTAAGTTATCAGACTGTTGCTTCACTTGAGATAGCCTGCGGGCAGAGTTTTGCCAACCCATAAGGCCAAATACACCAAATCCCAAAGCTACGCTGAAGGCTCCCGATAAAGAGAGGTAAGGAGCTGCCAAATCCTTTACTTCCGAAGAAAAAATGGTCTGATTTTGGAGCTCAATATCAACAACCTTTGACTTTGCCATGGCTAAAGGTAAGGTGGAAGCGGTAAAAACAGCTCCGGCGATAAAGGCTGAGGTAATGAATGCGCGTGCAAAAGGTGATTGGCTCATAAGAATAAAAATGACTATTCCTTAATATCGAAATTAGTCTATAAAAATAGTGACTGTATAAAAATGTAGTGATTATTCGAGAATCCATATAAAGTTTCTCTAAAGAAGTGGTGATCTTATTCAAAAAATGAATAGGTGTCTGGGAAGGCAAATTGTAGATTAGTTTTAAGTCTGTGTCATCCGCAGTTTCTGTGACATTTCCAGCGCAGCGGGCAGTTTCAGTCGTAGAGAAAGTAAGGCAATCGACGCGTTGTCTCTATCCCTAGACATAAGGAGGGAAGGCTGGCTGTATCTCATGCGGGAGAGTGCGGTGCATGCATGTTATGGCAACGGACAGAGGTTTTTTCTGGGCCTGGTTGTTCTAATGAAATAGTGGTTCAAAACATTATTCCTCCTATGCCAATTAATATCGGACTTTCAGATCAACAGCGTCAGGGCGTCATTGAACTCTTGAACAAAACGCTATCTGACGCTTATCTGGTGCAAATTAAGACGAAAAAGTATCACTGGGACGTGGTTGGGCCCCATTTCCGCACCCTTCACGAGCTTTGGGAAGAGCAGTATGAAGCCCTGGCCCAAACTATTGATGCCTGTGCGGAACGAATTCGCGCTTTAGGTGGGTTTCCCCTGGGCACCGCTGATGGATTCCTGAAAAATGCTTCTGTACGTGAGCACCCCGGTGACTTACCCAATGCCCAGGAAATGGTTGCACGTCTGGTTAGCGACCACGAACAGGTCATCCGCAACCTGCGCGAGTTTGTGGATCAGTGCAGCGACCAGTTCCACGACGAAGGCACCGCTGACTTCCTGACCGGTTTAATGGAAGAGCATGAAGAAATGGCCTGGATGTTGCGATCCTTCCTGGAGGGTGACCGGATCTCTCCCAGTGGCGAGCGGACTGGTCAGGACAAAATGCCTGCTAAAGCTTGAGACTGCTGCACCATGTCAGTACCTGGTGGCCAGGTAAGTTAAATGGTTCAGGAGGTAAACCTAAGAGTTTGCCTCCTGAACTTATTAGGGAAAACGGCACAGGACTTTTCCCACCAAATGTTCCCTCTTGACCAATCCGAATTCACGACTGTCAGTGCTGGCCAGAAGGTTAAGACCTTTTACGAAGCATCCATCGGTATCAACATAAACCACCCACTTGATGAGCCTCAGGTTTGACTGGTGAGGATGGTTAATCACAACCAAATCACCCGGTTGAGGCATGCGCGTCTGATAAGCCCGAGGATTAATCAGGACTTCTTCCTGAGGTTGCAGCAGGGGTTGCATCGAATTTCCCGTGATGCGAAACCGTTTTCTCTGTCTTAGTATCCAAAGCACCACATCCTTCCATTGGCTGGCGGGGAGGTGACTCGGCGGAATATGACCGGTTTGGAAAGCTTCGTCCATATCTGGCAGCAATGGCTTGATGGCTGATTTAAAAACGGCAAAGGCGCGAGTACCGCGCCTTTAATCCTATATTGAGCTGTTCAAGCTGATTAGCTGGCGGTGTACCAGGATACATCGCGGCTCTTGGTAGCCCAGAACATGTTGTGAATTTTGTGGATGGCTTCCATCAGTTCGTTAGCATGCTGAACGCTGACCTCGACCTTACAAGCAGAGCACAGCTTGGCAGCCTTCCAGAAAGTGTCATGCAGGTCGGGGAACTGCTCTAAATGTTGAGGCTTGAAATAGTCGGTCCAGAGAATCAGGAGTTCGTCTTTAGCAATTTGAGCCTGCTCTTCTTTGATGGCGACAAAGCGAGAAAAGGTGTTTTCGTAGGCGGGGTCGCCGGGCTTGGCTTCAAGGTCCATTAGCTTCTTGGTCATGGACACTACAGCCTCAGCTGCAATGCGGGCAGAAGACGGATCATAAACTCCGCAGGGACCATCGCAGTGGGCGTGAACCTCTTCCGCGGGGAACCATGCTTGTAGCTTGGAAATGGCTTGGTTGAGCATAGTGATTTCTATTTTGCTTCTAAGCGGTTACAACGAGGGAAAATTCTATACCACTCTACCGTTACTCTGTAACTCCAGCCGATCGGAAAAGGATACCGTTCTAACTGAGGCCAAGACTACGGCAGAGCAATCTGTCTTCATTTTTATGTTTATTGTGCACCTTGTGCAACAGTTAGAAATCTATCCAGCGTGGTGTTTGAACGACGTTTCCCATAGTTTGTTTGTACCGGAAAAATAGAGTTTGCTCTATGGTGTGGTCCGACCTGCTGAGGGCACTCGGCGCAACTGTATCCCCATGAAGCTGGCTATAGTTATGGAACTTGGGGAATTCTAAATCTGACGGGCTCGTAATGAAGGTCAGGTGCGGTGATGGTGCGATGGCATAATCCGATCCTTGTAGCCGGGTTAACGGTGGCTTTGGGCGGTTGTAGCGGAGTTATGCCGAACCTGCTGCACCCTTTCAAACCACCAGATGTTTCGTCGCTTCCCCCCTGTGTGGGTGATGACTGCGATTGTGGTGATTTTATCAGTCAACCCCTGGCCCAGCTGGTCCTCGACCGATTTAAGGGAGATCCTTACGGTCTCGATAGAGATGGCAATGGCCTGGCCTGTGAAGCGTTACCTCCTTTGCCGCCTCCGTCAGACCCAGCGGTTAGGATTTCTCCCAGTCCCCATCTGGTTCTGGGTAACCCCAGCAATGCCGGAACCCGCAATCTGAATAATTACTTAATTGAAAAAAAGCAGTATGTATTGTCTTACAGTGGCGATCGCAATCTCTTAAACTGGGCCAGTTGGGAGGTGGATGCCAGTTGGCTGGGGCAGGTGGATCGGCAGGATGACTTTCGGGCTGATGCAGCCTTACCGGCGGGAACCTATCAGGTCAGGGCCGACGACTATGCTGGCAGCGGTTATGACCGGGGACACATGGTGCCCTCTGCAGACCGAAACCGGACTGTAGAGGATAATTCTGCCACCTTTTTGATGACCAATGTCATTCCCCAAACCCCGGAAAATAATCGGGGCCCCTGGCGGGAGTTTGAGAACTACATTCGTGATCTGGTGTATCAGTACGATCACAGCCTGCATCTCTTTGCCGGAGCTTATGGAGAACGGGGAACTATCGGATCACAATCCGTCACGGTTCCCTCCCGGCTGTGGAAAGTGGTGGTGATTTATGAACTTACAGGTGACGGTCGTCTGGGGCTAACAGGGGATACCCGGGTGATTGCAGTCGATATGCCAAACCGTGGGTCTCTCAGCGAAGATTGGCGGGACTATCAAACCTCTATTGACCGGATTGAAATTGCAACGGGCTATGATTTTTTGGCAGACCTGCCAGAGGAACTGGAGACACTCCTCGAAGCCCAGTCTGGCCAAGAATGAGGCTTGGAAGTATCGATTCATGGGTCTCTATCCCGGCAGCATGACTGCCAGGAGGTGATCATGGGGTTGAGCCTTGGGCCGCTAGCCCGGAGGGTTGAAGGCAGGACGGCTTGGACCCTATTCGTCATAGCCTCTAGCTCCTTGCCGGTTATCGGATGGCTGGTTGGAGGGGCTTATGCAGCCTTTTCTACCGCCGTCACTGGCGCTGGAAAATTGATTGCAATAGAGTCTACTGCCTGGACTTGAAACTGATTCCATTTGTCTAAGTAGCGGGACAGATGGTGCTCTCCAGCAGCGATACGGTCGGTAATTAAACTACGGACCCGGTCTTCTTCGGCCCGGTATTGGCCCGGACTGAAGAACCCGGCAAACAGGGCCGTGCGTAACCAAACGAGATAGGTGGTGAGGGCATCGAAGTGGTTGTACTCTACGATGCGGCGAAGATCGCCTTCCACCCAGAGGTCGACGACCGTGCTGCCGTCGGTGCCCATCTTGCCAGGAATGGCTAACACTGCCGCCAGTTCATGCAGGGAGGGAGTGCCAATACCCCAGCCGCTGAGGATGTTCTTCAAGTCCACATGGGCTTCGGTGGCCCTGGCAAAGTAGTCGGTCCCTTCCCAGGGTTTATCAGGACGTTGACAGAAGCTACCGGCAGAAATTCCGGTGGCAATACCCCGCTGCAAAAGAATCGGCAGGTCTGAGGTATGGGAGTTAAATCCCACCAGTTGAGGCTTGTACTTGCCCACATATTCCAGAAACTTGCTGATCAGTTCTCCTTCTGGCATGGGCTCATCGGCGTCTTTAGGGAGGGCAGTCAGGCGGAGATTTACCTCTCCATTAGCGGCCTGCTCTCGAATGACGGCGGCCACGGACACGACTCGGCAGAGAACCGTTTTCAAGTATGGGCGGGGTTTCTCTGGGGTAGCACCCCCTTGCTCCCACATGACTTGGAAGACCTCTTTGTCAGGCAGGGTGGCGGGCAGGTCGTAAACGCGGCGACCGGCTTCGGGATCAGGCACCCATTCCAGGTCAAAGGCACAGACGTGACGATTAACAGACTTAAACATTAAAAACTCCAGGGGTAAGGATAGATGGCGCTGTCCCCAGAATTCCCCGGGGCCGTCCCAGGAGTAAGGATTGGCAGTTCAGCTATGCAATTTCGCGTACCCGCCAAAGACCAGAAGCCAGATCACCACTACAATCCAATGGATAGTCGCCGGCACCCACAAAGACCCAGATCGCCAGTAGGCCACCATGCAAATCAGCCCTAGCAGGGTGGTTGAAAACAGAAATACGGGGTTGGTGAATGTGGCAAAAGCCTGGTGATACAAGGTCATGCTGGTAAAAGGATGCATCAGCACAAACATCGCCAGGATGGGAAGACCGAGCAGCCACCGTTTGCCAACGCCCATCCGCTCTGTTTTGTGGGGCAACAGCAAGACCCGCCAGAATCCCTCCTCCACAATGGCTGGGAACACCAAAGCTCTGAGTAACACAAATAGTCTGACCCGCCCCGGAAGATTAGGGGGGGGCAGGGTAATTAAGTTATCCAGCAAGCCTAAAGGAATAACAATGACACCAAACAACACCAGCAACTGGGTGGCAAACCACCAATCCTGAAGCGTGGGACGAGTGGATACTGCCTCTGCCAGACGATGACGCAGCAGCCTGATAGAAATATAGAAACGGAGTCGGAGATATTTCACCACAGGCGGCTTCAGGGGTGCAATTGTTCAGGAATTTGAGATGATATAAAACAAACGGTTTCGAATCAGCTTAAGACCTATAGTAAACAGGTTAAAAGGCAACTGACAGTTCATGAAACACGCTTGTGGATATGACTTGCAATGAACCGGGCACCGCCTCTGACCAGTGTCGCTCCCTGCCCTTCATCATCAGCCCAGGTGGCATGACTACAGTAACAGGATGACATGGTGAATTTTGAGCAGACCGTAGAGACAGGCCCCGTCACCATCAGCGTTAGTGGTCTGGTTGACTACATCAAAGCCACGTTGGAAGAAGATCCGACCCTGCGCCAGGTGTGGGTTGTGGGCGAAGTGTCGAGTGCCAACAACCACGCTAAGGGGTTATTTTTCACCCTGACGGATTTAGAAGACAACACCGCCATCAATTGTGTGGCCTGGCGTAGCCAGCTGGCCCGGCTCGGCAATCTACCTGCCGTGGGGGAGCAGGTCACCGTCTTAGGGACGGTAAGGGTTTATCCCCAACGCAGCAGCTACCAGTTGATGGTGTGGCAGGTGTTTCCTACGGGGGATGGGCTGAAAGCTCTGCGGCGACGACAGCTCAAACAGCGTTTAGAGGCCGAGGGACTCTTTGATCTGGAGTACAAGCGTCCGCTGCCCAGCTTTCCCCAAACCATTGCTGTGGTGTCATCCCCCCAGGCCGCCGCCTGGGGAGATATTCAGCGGTCCTTGAGTCAGCACCATCCGGGAATGCATGTGCTATTTTCCCCGGCGACGGTCCAGGGAGATTCGGCTCCGGATTCAATCGTGGCGGCCATCCACCGGGTGGCTGAAGAGGGTCGGGCGGAGGTGTTAATCCTGGCTCGCGGTGGCGGCGCTACCGAAGACCTGGACTGTTTCGATGACGAACGAGTTGTCCGGGCGGTGGCAACCTGTCCTATTCCTGTCGTGACGGGGATTGGGCACCAGCGGGATGAGTCCCTGGCCGATCTGGCGGCAGATGTCTGCGCTCACACGCCAACCGCCGCTGCAGTTACTGCGGTTCCAGCCCTGATTGACCTGCTGGCTGCCCATGGGGATCGTAAGCAATACCTCACCACCCTGGTGGCTCGATCTGTAGAACAAGCTCAAGAAGAAACCCAGGGTTTGCATCAGCGGCTGCAGCGGGTCCGCCTGGATCTCTACCTGGCTCAACAGCGGGCCTATGTTAAACAGCTTAAACAACGGCTCGTTCGCAATGGGCAGACAGAGCTTTATCAGGCTACCCAGCGTTATCAGGCCCTGCGAGATCATCTGATGACCCTGGATCCAGAAACGGTGATTCGGCGGGGATACGCCCTGGTTAGGGACGCCGCCGGACAGGTAGTAGTTGATGCCGCCGCGGTTAAACCGGACCAGGAACTGCGGATACAGTTAGCCCGAGGGGAACTGACCGTTCGGGTCATGCCAGGGCAATCCCTAGTGCCCGCAGAAGATGGCCATGGAACGCCCCAGGACCTTGGCAGCGATTCAGATTCCAGAACACCAGTGGATGACATCCAGGAGGAGTGACTGTGGCCAAAAATATGGGAAAGCAAAACGCCAAGCCAGATCAGTGGAGTTATGAGAAGACCGTTGGTGCGGTTGAAGCGGTGATTGCTGAGCTAGAATCGGGGCACCTCTCATTGGCAGAGGTGTTATCCCAATTTGAACAGGCGGTTCAGGCCCTGCAGCAGTGTGAGGCTTACCTGACGGAGAAGCAGCAGCAGGTTAACCTCCTGATTGAAACCCTGGGAGATGGCTGAGCTTTCGGTGGGCATTCTGCATAGTGGTCTCCATGGCAAACTATAACTGGTTGATTACTGAAGATGGGGGCTACCGCTCGTTTGGCAATCCCCATGTCTTGGAACCGGGACAGGTGTATCGTCTGTATCGGTTCTTAACCGAAATGGAAGACATTCTGGAAATTTTCCACGACGATGTCAGTCGCATAGAAGCCATTACTCCACTGGTCAGAAAGCTTCTGGTCAGCTCATACTGGCTACAAATGGAGTACAAAGCGCCTTCCCCTGAAACCGGCTGGAGCGTTAATTTTCTCTACCGGGAATTTGAGTTTCCCCTGACGGTACAGATGGTAGCCTGGGCCCCAGGCCATATTTCGACCATCCACAACCATGGAACCTGGGGAATTGTTGCTCTAATCGGTGGACAGGAAAAGAACCGGCTCTGGTGCCGCCAACCCCATCCCAACCATCCGGATCATATTGAACCGGTGGCTGAACTTATTCTCAACCCTGGTGATGTGGTGGCGCTCACCAGTGACGCTATCCATAGCGTAGAGCCCCTGGGTGATGAACCTACCGTTTCGTTTAACCTCTATGGCAAGACCAACTTCAAACAGCGGTTTGTGTTTGACCCGGAACACTATACCGCCAAGCACTTTTAGGCCGTTCCCTGGCCAAACGGTAAGGATTTAACACTAGATATGTGACAACTTTTGCGGAACGGGTGAAAGATTCTAGAAGTTGGGTTACACTTCAGCAGACTAATGGCAAAGGCTTTGAGTAAGCACGGATTGCCATCGTAGGATTGTCTACCGGATCTTTTACACAGCCACCACAGCCACAAAAAAGTAGCGTCGTAAAACCTATCAAGTTCAAATCCATGGGCCAGGAAAACAACAACCAATCTGCCACGTTGCCGCTTCAGGAGTTGACCTCCGTTGATGCGACTAGCCTTGTCAACACCTATGCCGATGATTTGGTTTCGGTCCTATTTGAGGATGTTGACAAGCTGCTGGACGGAGATGAAACCGCTATAGCCCAGGTTGAGCAAGAGTCTGAGTCTGCTGCGGATTCTCCCCTGACGGCAACGGAAGATAATTCTTCTGCTTCTGCAGAAGTCCCCTCTACGGCCCTGGTTCCTTCCGAACATGCTGGTGAGAAAGATACCGAAGTTGACGCCCTGCTTGCCGCTGAAGCCGATGGCTCTAAACCAATCCTCCCTGCTCAGAAAACTCGATGGGGCCAGCTGCTTGACCGCTTTTTGATTACAACGACGGTTTTCTCTCTGCTGGGAATTCTGGGTTTTGTTATCTACAGCTACCAGCGAGGGGTGAACTGGTTCATGCCTGCGGCTAACAATAATGCTGAGGCAGGGCCGAGTCAGTCTGATGTGGAGTTTTTAGAGTACCTGGATCGATCCCTCGAAGTGATTGCTAAGAAGGTCGAGCGCAATAGTGCCGAAGCTGATGTCTCTACTGGGAAATTGACCGATGTTTCTGTGTTGCCGGTCAGCCCTCCCTTGCTGCCTCCCTTGAGCCCGGTGCCCACAGCCGGAGGCTTGATGGCTCCCGGTGGCGGTCCTGTTAATGTCATCGAGCGGGTTTACATTCCTTACCAAACAACTCCGCAACCGACCTCACCCCAGGTTCCTCAAACGGCTCAGGTGCCCCAGGGAGCCGTGAACGCTCCTGCTGTGCCTGCGGCTCCGGCAACGGTCCATGTGCTCATCGGGCTCCTGGAACTGGGAGAGCGGTCGGCGGCTTTATTTGAGATCAACGGGGTTTCCCAACGGGTCTATATGGGCCAATCCATCGGTAACAGTGGCTGGAGTCTGGTGTCTGTCTCTAGCGATGAAGCTCGCATCCGCCGTAACGGAGAAGTGAGGTCAATTTACATTGGGCAGCAGTTTTAATGGGACAGCAGTTTTAAGCTTATCCCCCAGCCGTTATCCTGAATACAGATTAATGCGGTAGGAGCGGCACCTATGGGTTTGTTTGAAGACCTCAGCCGGTTTTTAGAAACTCGTTTAGATGAGTTCTTGAAGGCCCATCCCCACCTTGAGCTGATGGGTTTGGAGGATCAGCTGCGGGGCCAGGAACAGGAAGCCATTGCCCTCCTGGGGGATCTGAAGCGGCGCAACAAGCAGCTGGAAGACAGTATTCTCGCTACGGCCCAGGAAATTCAGCGATGGCATGGCCGCCTGGCCAGGGCGAAAGCCGCCAATCGCATGGATCTGGTTCGCCTGGCGGAGGAGCGGGAGGCAGCCCTGCTGAGGCAGGGGAACCAATACTGGGGACAGATGAAGGGGGTACAGGACCAGATTCAAAAGACCCGGGCTCTGCAGCAGCAAATTCACGAACGACGCCGGGAGCTGAAGACGAAAATTGCCCAGGTACAGGCGGAACGAGCGGCTCAGCGCACCGCCAGCCAGCCCAATAGTTGGGATACGGGGTGGAATAAAACCCCCTACGACGTGTTTCATCAAAACCCTCTGGACCCGGTGGAAGAGGCTTTTCAGCGCTGGGAGATGGACCAAGAGCTGGAGGATTTGAAGCGAAACACAGGCCGATAGCGGGTCCGGTTAGGGTGAATGGGGTTTGAAAATTTGCTGGAAGCTATGCTTCAGGACCTGCCCCTTGTGGGAGCGGGTAGGTAGTCTTAACCAGTAAGCCCAGCGGCGGGCAAAGCCCCCTAAACGACCGCTTAAACACAGACCAAAGCCGCACACCACCGCTTCCCGTCGGCCCAGGGTGAGCATGTCGCCCAGATGGTGGTAGGTGAACCGCCTCAGGGGACGTTGCTGGATGGAGGCCCAAAGGTTGTGGGCGACGACGGGTGCGGCCTGAAATGCGGCTTGAGCCGTCATGGGAGCACGCTCTCGGCCACGGGCCGGCATTTGGCCCATATCCCCCAGGACAAAAATATTGGGATAGTCCGGCAGTTGCAGGGTTGGACTGACCACATGTTGACCGTATGGGGTAGTCCTGGGGGACAGATCCCCCAGCCAGGGTTTGGGAATAGTGCCAATCGTCCACAGGATTAGGTCAGCCGGGGGACTGTAGATTTCTCCCCGGCAGCGGTAGATTATCGTATTGGCCTTAATTTCATCCAGGTCAACATTGGCATGGAAGATCACGCCCCGTTGGCGAAGCGCTTTAGCGGCAGCTTTGCGCAAGGGTTCTGGATAGGACCGGAGAATGACGCCCCGGCGATCGATGACGGTGATGTGTCCTCTTGGACCCAGGCGATCCGCCAGCTTACAGGAAAGTTCTATGCCATTGGGACCGGCTCCAATCAGCACGACGGAAATCTCAGTCTTGGTGTGTTCCAACTGATTCAGCCGTTCTTCTAGTTGCCATTCATGTTCCAGCGTTGCAAAGGGTAGGGCATGGGCTTCCCCTCCTTTAACTTGGGGAGGGCGGATGGTGCTCCCCATGGCCACGACGAGGTAGTCATATTCCAGGGGGTCACCATAGCGCAGGTGGACCATCTGCTGTTTGGGATCAATCCCTTCGGCCCAATCCTGCAGCAGATGGACACCGGTGTGCTGCAGGACCTGGGCATAGGCGGGGGCCACTTCCCACGGCAATAGTTCTGCAGTTAGGAGTTCATATAATAGGGGGGTAAACAAAAAACGTTCCCGGGGCTCCACCAGGGTAATGGTGGCTCCTTGGGGCAGGCGCTTGAGGTACTTGGGTAGGGCTAGGGCACAATACAACCCGCCAAATCCTCCCCCTAAAATGCAAATGCGGGGGGGTTTTTGTGAACCAGACGGTGAGGTGTGCAGGTTTTGCAGCTGAGCCGGGGGCTGCCAACGCATGTCCATAAAATGTCCTCGGGGCAAAACGGGCGCGGCACATCGAGGGGCAGATCAAGTCCGAAACGAGATTCCCCCTGGGCAAATCACAGGATCCGGTGAACGGGTTGACTGCTGAAGGATAGATGGCTTTGGCCTGGTTTCAGGTTGCCCAAGTCTGCGCTGATTTGCGCTACCTCCTGGGGGATTTTCGGCGCACGCTAGGTTTGGTTGCAATCCCGGGATTTCCTGATCTATGGGACGGCCTCGGGCCTCCCCGCCCATCCCGACATGGGGGGGATGATGACGAATTCCCGTGATGGTTGCCGACACAACGTGGCAGTATTGAGGGGAAGCAGCCTGATAATTGAGGTTGTTTTACCGTCAGAGGCATTTGCGGCCTCAGGGCACCCGGCGACACAATGGCAGGTGAGCAAACCGATGAAACCTGACGATCCCAATTTCCCCCAAGAGATTCCTCCCATCCCCAAACCTCGGGAAGGGGGCAACGATTCCTTCCAGGTAGATACCCCCACCCCCCAGGGGAAGGCATCTGCCCATAGCCCTGATATTGACTCCATCGACTACCGGGGCAGAACTCCCGAGGAAGACATCTCAGAAGACCAGATCGAGGGGAATACAGCTGACGCCCGTGGGCATGGCTCAGACCGTGGCATTGCTTTTGATGATAGTCGTGAAACCTTCGACAGTCGCGACATTGACTATGACCAAACCCTGGAAGAATTTGCTGCGGAGCCGGTCACGTCTCAACCGACCGTCCCAGAACCTCCGACTCCGCCCCAGGCTACCGGTAGGAGACCATCGGCCGCAGATCCACAGGTTGCGGCTACCCCTCCCGTAGAGGACTGGGGACAGTCGGACGTCCCCTACCAGCCTAAGGAATTAGGCATTATTGATCAGTTGCTGCTGTTGCTGGCGGATGGGGCTGCAAGCTGGCGAAAAGTGCTGCGATGGGTGCGATCGCAACTTCCTCCTACCTGGCAGCGCCGCCTTTCGGATGAGGTGATGACCGCTATTGCCCTGGGTTTACTGGTGCTGTTCCTGGCCCTGGGGAATCCCCTGGGCGGTGGTCAGACCAACCAACCGGTGGCTGAGCCTGCTGTGCCCCCACCGAGGGCTGAAGCTCCCCAAAATAATCCGGAGTCTTCTTATCCGCAGGAAGAAACTCCGGAACTGGCTCCCGCCCCCGGCATCGCTCCCCTGCCCGACGAAACCCCGGAGCAGGGCCTGATTGCCGACATTCAGGCGCAGGTGTCGAATATCAGCCGCCTCTATGCCGCCGGGTTAATTCAGTCGGTTGAGGTTAATCTGCCCCAGAACCGGCTGACCATCAACCTGGGGGAGAACTGGTACGGACTGCTGGATGAGCAGCAAAACGAGGTTTCCCAGAATATTTTTGAGCAGGTGCAACAGCTCGATTTCAGAACTCTTCAGTTCAGAGATCCTGAAGGTATAGTGGTAGCCCGTAACCCCGTGGTGGGTAACGATATTGTGATTCTGCATCGTAGTCGCTCATCCGGGGCAGATCTGTTAATTTCCTGACCTGAGGAGACGGTTCAACCATTGATGCTTTCTCGTTACCGTTTGGGCGTGGGACTAGTTGGGTTCACCCTGGGGATGGCTTCCCTGATGCCTGCTGGGGAGGCGACCCTGTGTCCTGCCGAGCTAGCAGAACGCCTGGATTCCGCCCTGGCCGAGGGGTCCCTGGACAGGGCCTATGTCGGCATGCTGGTGCAGACCCAAGCTGGCCCTGAAGCTGACGGGCAAATCCTTTACGCTCGAAATGCTGATCAGTTCTTCACCCCCGCATCCAATGCTAAGCTGTTGACCAGTGCTGCAGCGATCCATCATTTGGGATCAAACTACCGCATTCGCACATCGGTATACGCTAGCCCCGGGCCTGGCGGCCTAACCAATTTACGGGTCGTGGGGCGAGGAGACCCTACCCTGACGGAACGCCAATTGACGGATCTGGCGCAGCAACTGGCCCATGGGGGGATGAACCGGGTGAATCAGCTGGTGCTGCAAGATGCCTACTTTCCGCAATTTGCGACGAATCCCACCTGGGAATGGGGCGATGCCCAGTGGTACTACGCCCCGCCCGTGAATAGCTTGATTTTGAACCGCAACTCAGTCACTGTACAGATTGCCCCCACCCAAGTCGGGAGGCCCCTCAATATCCTCTGGCCTGAGGGGGTTCAATCTCAAGATTGGTCCATCGATAACGACACTATGACCGTGGGCGGACAGGACGAAGCGGTCCCCCTTAGCCTGTGGCGCACGGGCGGAGATACTGGGGTACGGATTTCGGGGCAGCTGTCTTCAACCGCTGGCCCTGTGTCTTACGATTTAGCGGTGCTCAATCCGGGGCAGCAGTTTGCCGGGGTTCTCGTCCGGGTTCTGGGGAATCAGGGGATTTCGGTCGCTCAAACCGAAATTACCGATAGGGACAGCCCCGCCACTGGAGATGAAGTGGCTGCAATTGAATCCCCGCCTCTGGGGGAACTGCTTGTTCCCACCAACCGGGACAGCAATAACCTCTACGCCGAAGTGCTGCTGAAAACCCTTGGCGTCAATTACCTGGAACCGCCTTTCTCAGACGCCAGCAGGGCTGGAGGGGAGGCGGTTGCTGCGGTGCTGGCAGAACTCGGGGTAGAACCGACCACCATCCGCCTGGCCGACGGTTCGGGCTTGTCCCGGCATAATTTGGTCACTCCTTCAGCTCTGGTGAATACCCTGCAGGTTATGGCCCATCACCCAGAGGCCGAGGTTTTCCGGGATTCCCTGGCGGTTGCTGGGGTCAGCGGCACCCTCCGCAATCGCCTGCGAGATACCCCCCTGGTCGGCCGGGTACAGGGGAAATCTGGGGCATTGACGGGCAATGTATCCCTCTCGGGCTATATGCAGCCCCCGAACCATGGGCCCCTGGTGTTCAGCATTTTGATTAATCATTCAAACCACCATGCCGGGGTGCTGCGGGATCGCGTCGATGCAATCCTGTTGCTGATTGCGCAACTTTCAGATAGCTGTTGAACCTATCCTGGCATTTCTGATCCAGTCAAAGATCTGGCCGTTCCTCCTATCCAGACGGGAAATTAGCCATTCTGCCCATCCCAGGCAACAATGGCTATCATGCCCGCTGATCCCTTCCATGATGCAAAAACTGACTAAAAACCTGTCTGCCTATCCTGCCCCGGTGCGCATTGTTATGTTTTTACTGGGGCTGCTGTTGGCCTGGTTGCCTGTGGCCATTCCGTTGTACCTGTGGCTGGGCACGACCACCTCCCTAAGCGTGGTGCCCTTGATTGGGCTGTATCTCATGTTCATTGGGGGGCTGCGCCTCTGGGGAAAACGAATTCATCATCAGGCCAGGCCCCTGGAGGCCCACGGTCTGGTGTTATCGGCCCAAAACGGACGGGATCTGGTCGCGGGGATGGGGCTTGGCTTGGTGAGTGTAGGCATCCTGTTTTGGGGACAGGGGCAATTCGGCTGGCTGACGTGGCAGGCCTTTCCGACCCAATTCTGGCGCCTTTTGCTGGAAGGAATGTTGGTGGGGTTGGGGGTGGGGTTGGCTGAGGAACTGGTGTTTCGCGGCTGGTTACTGGATGAGCTGCGCTACGACTGGGGCTTATCAAGGGCCCTATGGGCTAGCAGTGGGATCTATGCCGTACTTCATTTCATCAAACCCTGGCAGGCCATAATTCGGGAATTGCCGGGTTTTCCTGGATTGGTTTTGCTGGGGCTGGTGCTGGGATGGTCACGGCAACGCACCCAAGGCCGATTAGGATTGGCCATTGGTTTGCATGGGGGCCTGGTATGGGGTTACTACCTGGTCGATGTGGGGGATTGGGTCAGCTACACCGGGGTCGTTCCTGACTGGGTAACGGGTATTAATCAGAATCCCCTGGCCGGGCTCGCGGGGTTGTTGTTTCTGGTTGGCCTTGGCGCGGTAGTACGTTATGTCCCTTCAAGACTTGGCAATCGTGCCAAATTTTGAGTCTTTTTTAATCTCCTGGGCCCTGATCCATTAGCTCTTCTCTAAAACTTCTAGGACAGCTTTAGGCTGCAGCTTATTTTTGAACCAAATCACCTGGGCCGGCAGGGTCTTTGCATCTACCCCGGCCTTTTCCAGGTTGAGCCGTTCAGAAATCGCCAGAATCAAATTGTTGCGCTTTGACTTGTGCACCTGGGCAAACTTTTTGCGCAGGTATTCCGGTCGCCAGTAGCCAACAATTTCCAGCAGATACTCCCGCCCATCGGGATGCACCAGCCGAAAATCGGGAATCATAACGCTGCCGGGAATGGGAACCAGATCTACTTCTCGCTCCAGTCGCCAGGGGGGTTTATCCGTCGGCCAGCGATTGACAAAAGACTCTTCAATCATGCTGTCGTAGGTCTTGCCCGGGGGATAATGGGTGACCAGACTGCAGGCGCTGTCGAGGGTGAACTGGCGGGGTTTAGGTTGGTTTGTAAAACTGTCTTTGATCTGCAGTTTTGCGGTCAACCGCCAGCGGTTCACATGGAGAATAGCAGGAATCAGCTTGGCGATATCCACCCCGTAGCGGGTACTGGCTTTGAACAAACTGGCGGGACCATCAATGGTGATGGTAAACCCCTGGTCGGCATCCCCTTCGATGTAGGTCATCAGCCGAAACAGCTTCAGGTACCGAAACATCAGCTTGTACTGACCGGGGTCGTTGCGGTAGAGATGCATCACCATTTCACTGGCTTTGTAAAACACCCCCTGGGTTTGGGACAGGTTATAGCGGTGAATCAGAGCATCCGGCGGGGGGGCATCAAACTCAATCAGAATCCGGTTATCCTGCAGGTCGGCGTAGAGTCCCTGGCGGATATCTGCGACGGAGACTTCCCGATCCAGTTCCTGGGAAAGCTGCTGGCTGAGGGTAGAAAGTTGTCCCCGGGCGGCCCCTGGAGAGGGTACGGTC
>CAZPYG010000012.1:0-70273 GCA_964590465.1 uncultured bacterium
GGGGATAACAACGGGAGGGGTGGTTTTGCTGAACTGAACTTTTGGCACCGTTGCCGGTGAGCCGGGTATTGAGACCATGGGCCTATGGGGCTGGTCTTCCCCCCTTGCAGGGGCAACCTCAGCTCCAGCAACGGCTGTTACTGCGGCTGGGGTCGGTGGCCCGGAAGACTCCGGTGAGGAAACTTGAGCCCTGGAAACGTTTTCAATGACCGAGGTGGTCGCTGGTTCAGGGGCTGCGGTAGTTGTCTTCGCGGCGGGTTGGGGGGAGGCGGTTGTCACGGGGCCAGGGGAGGGGGATGAAGTGACTGGGGAGGCGACAACCTGGTCCTTTGAAAAAGCTGCTCCTGAACGGGTTTCAGGCCCAGCTTTGGTGGCGCTTTTGGGTTCGGGTTGGGGAACTGCCGATTTAGCCATCGGCTGATCTGGAGGACCGTCGGGCGGTGTTTCGGCACCCTCCTCTGTGGCCTGGGCCTGTCCCCAGGTTGCACTTGACAGAATAGTCAGGCAGAATCCTGCCTCAAAGGCCAGGATGAGATAACTTAACTGGCTACTGCGGCTTGGGCCAGAGGGGCTTTTAGGCTTATAAACTCGTTTTTTCAACATGGCATCAGTAGGGGTGATTTACATTTTCAGGTTGTTATTTAAGTCATCTTCTGTCCCTGATGGATTTCGTCAAACTGACGTGGGGCAGATTCGGTTCGAGCACATTTATTCGCCCTGATAGCCAACTCTGCAGGCAAGACTTAACCAGAGCAATTCTTTGATCGCCAAAAAAACTTCCTCATAAATTTTTCTTTTTGTTAACTCTTAACAAGTGTTAATCAACCTCGTCTAAATCGTTCCAGAATGAATTCATGACCCGAAAACCCTTGTCTCATTTGTTATTAGAAGGTCTGTGTAATAAAAATCACCTAGTATTAAAAAATGTCTGTAGAAAAAGCGCCGATCCCTGAAACCCTTGCGGGTAGGTGATTCTTAGGCAAATGCCGATGGTAAGATAGAGTTTCGCTTAATATTCTTCACTGCCACTGAGGTGGTTTCAGTATTTTTTCTGAGAAATTTCTTTTTTTTAGTATTACGAAAAATTTCAACCGTATTTTTATGGACATTTCCTCTGCTTTGCACTAACTTTATAGATATGAAGGGTCAGCTACCACGGCTGAAGCTCTGTATTCTCTCCCTGTAAGGTAAGCCCCTTTGCAAGTTTTCCTTAACGGGTTGCTTCAGTTGTTCTCGATAGCAGGAAGATTTTTAACTGGTTATTCCCGGTTGCAGCCTCGGGTTTGCAGCCTGTGGGTAATGCGCATTTGCTGTGCCAAAAAGCACAATGCCACCTTGAGCTGGCGCCGCTTAGTGGTTTTCGTTGCCTGCATTTCTTGCAGGCTGGCTCAGTAATTCGCGATGCCTATTTAGTTCGTTTGCGTACAAATTTTGACTTCAAAAAGGAGTTTTCCCATGAAAAGTATCAAGCTTTGGGGACCGTTAGCGATTTTGGCCATGGTTGCTGGAACCGCAGGCGCGGCTTCCGCCCAGGAAGTGTCTACCACCGCTGGCTTCCAACTCGGTTTTGGCGGGGGAGTTACGGCAATGACTGTTTCTTCCGCAGTGAGTGATACCTTTGCCCACAGTTCCGGAGTAATTAACACCGGTGGGGTTTACACTGAAGCCTTTGCCTCGGATACCAATTTTGGTTTCTTTGCCCTACAGGCCCCGCTCGCCATTGAGTTGGGTGTCAATGTGAATCCCTTCGTGGGTGATACCGTTGTTATCGGTTTCCCCGGGGGAGGTGGAGCAATTATTGCTCCATAAACATGGCAGTCCAGGTCCCTCTGGGTCTGGTTTCTGATCTCACTTTTTCTGACCCCATTGGGTGAAAAACATAGGTCTTTTGAACAGGTCAAAACGATGTTCAAAGGACCTATTGTGATGTCGTTTTTTGCTTTCCTAATACTAAATCCGAATTCAAAAACTCCTAATCACAATGGATATCTCGTAGGAGAAAACGGTCGTTTGCTCCTGCAAAACGGGGGTAAGTCGGTGGGACGGATTAAATATAAGACCATCCGTAGGATGGATTAGCGAAGCGTAATCCATGCTGGCTAAGGTTCTGATGCATTACGGCTGGGCTAACGCAGCCTACACAAGATTCTGCCGACCTGCTTATGTACATAGGATTCGGTATTAATCCTGATTTCTCCAGGAATGGGACAGAGAGTCTTGTTACCGGGCTAATGCCTCAGGATTCACGCAATGGGGCATAGGAGTTTTGTTTAGATCTGCAATCAGGTTTGCGATCGCTATATCCGCCATACTGTACGCCTGAACAGTACGATGGATGCTCTCCCCCAAAGCGGAAAGGTTGATCGGGTTTAGATATGGGCAACCATCCCTACCAGTGGATTGATAAGTCCCTCGCGGCCATCCATCGGAGCCATCGCTATCGGTCGGTGCGGTCGGTAGAAAGGATGTCAGGGCCGGTAGTGCAGGTCCAGGGGCAGAATCTGGTGAATTTCGCCAGTAATGATTATTTGGGGCTGGCCAGCCATCCCAGGCTGATTCAGGCGGCGGTAGAGGCCACTCAGCAATATGGTACGGGGAGTACAGGTTCTCGGCTGCTGAGTGGCCATCGACCCCTGCATCGGGAGTTGGAGCAGGCGATCGCAGCCTTCAAACACACCGCAGAGGCCATCGTCTTCAGTTCCGGCTACCTGGCCAACATCGGTACCATCGCCACCCTGGTGGGGGCTCCTGACCTGATTCTGTCGGATGAGTACAACCATTCCAGTCTGATCAATGGGGCCCGTATGAGCGGGGCTGTGGCGATGGACTACCGCCATGGGGATGTCGAGCATCTGGAAAAACTGCTCCTGACCGAAAGGCCCCACCATCGTCGCTGCCTGATTGTGACCGACAGCGTCTTCAGCATGGATGGCGATCTCTGTGCCCTGCCGGAAATCCTCGCTTTAGGGGATCTCCATAACGCCATGGTGCTGGTGGATGAGGCCCACGGTACCGGGGTTTTGGGAGAAGGGGGCGCAGGCAGTGTAGAGCACTTTGGCTGCACCGGACGACCGCTGATTCAGATGGGCACCCTCAGCAAGGCCCTCGGCAGTCTGGGGGGCTACGTGGCGGGCTCGGCCACCCTGGTGGACTTCCTGCGCAACCGGGCACCGGGGTGGATTTACACGACCGCACTTTCTCCGGCGGATACTGCCGCTGCCCTGGCTGCAGTGCGCTTGATCCAGCAAGAGCCCGAGCTGCGCCAGCGGCTTTGGGCCAATGTGAACTATCTCACTCAACGGTTGGATGAATGCTTCTGTGGGGATCAGGTCAGGGGCAATATCCAGCGACTGCCATCGGAATCTCCGATCATTTGTCTGCGGTTCCCTTCCGCAGAGGCGGTTCTGGAGGCCAGCCAAAAGCTTCAGCATCGGGGGCTCTGGGTAGCCGCAGTGCGCCCTCCCACCGTACCCACCAGTCGCCTGCGGATTACGGTCATGGCCACCCACCAACCAAAGCACCTGGATCGTCTGGTTGATGCCCTGGGGGAGTTGAAGAGGAACTAGCCTTAAAACCTATGGCCGCAAACGGATATCCGCGAGGCACATATTGATACTTTTGCTTCTGGTCGGGATTACTCGTGGGAGATGGGGTAGGCGGGTAGGCTTCAGGGATCTGGTCTTAAACCTTCATAAAATCGTGTTCCAAACGACAAAAATGGGGCCCTCGTTTTGATCTGATGATAAAAACTGGTTTAATTCAGCTTTAGTCCCAATGCGAGGTTCAAGCCCGATGGATACCCCCCAACCCACCGCTTCTCAAGAGATTGCTTCAGCCAACGGTGGCGACCGTACGGGGATGACCATAGAGGCCATCAAGCGAGCCTTTTTGGACAACCTGTTTTTTGTCCAGGGCAAGCCGGTGGCCCTGGCGACCCAGCATGACTACTACATGGCCCTGGCCTATCTGGTGCGCGATCGCATGCTGCAGCGCTGGAACGGCACCGCCGAGATCTACACCCGGCAGCGGTCTCGTACGGTGTGCTATCTGTCGGCAGAATTTTTGATGGGCCCCCACCTGGGCAACAATCTGATCAACATGGGCATTTACGACCAGGTGAAGCAGGCCATGGAAGAGTTGGGGCTGGACTTTGAAAAGTTGCTCTCCCAGGAAGTAGAACCGGGTCTGGGCAACGGTGGCCTGGGGCGACTGGCCGCCTGCTACCTGGACTCCATGGCGGCGCTGGAAATTCCCTCCCTGGGCTACGGCATCCGCTACGAGTTCGGCATTTTTGAGCAGGACCTGCGGGATGGCTGGCAGGTGGAGCGCACCGACAAATGGCTGCGCTACGGTAACCCCTGGGAAGTGGCCCGGCCTGAATGGGCCCAGGAAGTGATGTTCGGTGGCTATACCGAAACCTTTACCGATGACCAGGGACGGTTCCGGGTGCGGTGGGTGCCCAATCGGGAAGTGTTGGGGGTGCCCTACGACACGCCCATCCTTGGCTACCAGGTAAACACCGCCAACACCCTGCGCCTGTGGAAGGCCGAAGCCATCGAATCCTTTGACTTTGCCGCCTTTAACCAGGGCAATTACTACGGTGCTGTGGAAGATAAGGTGGCCTCCGAAAACATTACCAAGGTGCTCTACCCCAACGACGAAAAGCTCTCCGGCAAGCAACTGCGGCTGGAGCAGCAGTATTTCTTCGTGTCCTGCTCTCTGCAGGATATGCTGCGCATTCTCAAAGGACAGAACATTGCCGTTGAGCAGTTCCACGAAAAGTTCACCATTCAGCTGAACGACACCCACCCCGCCATTGCCTGCGCCGAACTCATGCGCCTGCTGCTGGATGAATATGGCCTCAACTGGAACCTGGCCTGGACCATCACCCAAAAATCCTTCGCCTACACCAACCACACCCTATTACCCGAAGCCCTGGAAAAGTGGCCCCTCAGCCTGTTCGGCAAGCTGCTCCCCCGCCATCTGGAAATTATTTTTGAAATCAACGCCCGGTTCCTGGACCTGGTGCGCATGAAGTTTCCCAAAGACCGGGGCCGCCTGGCCCGTCTGTCCCTGATCAACGAAAGCGGCGAGCGGTACGTGCGCATGGCCAACCTGGCCTGTGTGTGCAGCCACACCATCAACGGGGTCGCGGCGCTCCACAGTGAGTTGTTGAAACAGACGGTGCTGAAAGACTTCCATGACCTGTTCCCGGAAAAATTCTGCAACAAAACCAACGGCGTTACCCCCCGCCGCTGGATGGTGCTCAGCAATCCTCGCCTCACGAAGCTAATTTCCAGCCGCATCGGCGATCACTGGATCAAACACCTGGATGAGATGAAGCAGCTGGAGCCCCTGGCAGAAGATGCTGGCTTCCGGGAAGATTGGCGCAACATCAAGCAGGCCATTAAGCGCGACCTGGCCAGCCAGATTCACAGCAGGTTTGGCATTTTGGTCGATCCGGCCTCCCTGTTCGACGTGCAGATTAAGCGCATCCACGAATACAAGCGCCAGCATTTGAACGCCCTGCACATGGTCACCCTGTACAGCCAGCTCAAGCAAAATCCCAACCTGAACATTACCCCCCGAACCTTCCTGTTTAGCGGCAAGGCGGCCCCCGGCTACCACATGGCCAAGCTGATGATTAAGCTGATCACCGCTGTGGGGGACATGGTGAACAAAGATCCCGACCTGCGCAATCAACTGCGGATTGTGTTCCTGCCCAACTACAACGTCACCAACAGCCAGAAAATTTATCCGGCATCGGATTTGTCGGAGCAAATTTCCACCGCCGGGTTTGAAGCCTCGGGCACCGGCAACATGAAGTTCGCCATGAACGGGGCCCTCACCATCGGTACCCTGGATGGCGCTAACGTGGAAATTCGCGACGCGGTTGGGGCCGAAAACTTCTTCCTATTTGGCCTGAATGCCGATCAGGTGGTTGATCTCAAAGCCGCTGGCTATCGGCCCTACGACTACTACCAGGCCAACCCCCTGCTGAAGGACGCCATTGACCTGATTGCCTCCGGTCACTTCTCCCAGGGTGACGGGGCGCTGTTTAAGCCCCTGATCGACAAACTGCTGTACGACGATCCATTCCTGCTGCTGGCCGACTATCAATCCTACGTGGATTGTCAGCAGAGAGTGGGGCAGGCCTACCAGAACACCGATCACTGGACCCGCATGTCCATCCTCAACGCCGTACGCATGGGGAACTTTTCCTCCGACCGCTCCATCCGCGAATACTGCGAAACAATCTGGAAGGTGGCCCCCTGCCCCGTTAATCTGGATGACTTCGAACCCGTTCCCGGTCAGTTGGGGGGAGAATTGACCTGCAAACTGGGCCAATAACTCAGGCCGCTGGGTCAGTATCGGCAAAGGCTCAGTTGTGGTGTCCGGTCAGGCTGCCCCCACAGCCGTCCAAAGAATAGCGGAAAACCGCTGGATTACCGCAGCTGCCGCTGAATCACCCAACCCAATATCACCCCCATAAACAACCAGCACCCCGTAGGTTATACGGAACTGGTTCAAAATAGTTCTTTGGGCCTGGGTGGTCAGTGGTGGTAGATGTTCCATGGTGGATGGTTAGCCTCTCAACGGTCAAATCCCTCGCTTTTAAACCGTTCCTTGGCGCTGGCGAATGCTTCCTTCATGGCGGCTTGGATTTTCTCAGGATCGGGCTTTTTGCCGCCCAATAAGTCACCGAAGTAAACACAGGCGCCCTCGCCCAACGCCCAGGTATAAGCTGCTGCCCAGGAAGCCGCGATGACGCTGCCAAATCCGGGGATGAACTTGATCAGTTCTCGGCCCACCGCCTGGGCCACAAAACCACCCGCAATGGCGCTGACCACACCCCCCGCCTGGGATGGACTCAGGGTTTGACCGTAAAGTTTACCTAATAACCCGACCATGGAAACCTGCAGGGCCGTAAGCATGGGCATGGTGGCAAAGGGAAGGGGCACCGCCGCCAGGGTCGCAGCAATCACCGCAAAGGCCGACATGTAGTGCCGACCCACATCCCGGTAGAGGCTACCCAGCTGGTTCGAGGCTTCGTCCTGCTCGTCCAGCAGTTGGTAGAGGGCCTGGGCTTCCGCTTCCGGCAGCAGGTCCGCCAGGGTATCCCGCAGGGCTTCCAATCCGTAGAATACCGGTTCAAAGCCGTCTTCTTCCAGGGTGAAGTCAATCAGTACCGTCGCGTCTATCAGGTCCTCAAAATTAGCGACAATGGCCTGGAATGGCCGACTCACCGCTTCTATGTCCGGGGGATAGGGGGGATGAGTATCGACCGGGGTCGGGTAAACCTCATGGACCGAAGTCACCGCCAGCAGGCAGGGAATGGCCGGAAACCTGCGCCGCAGTTGTGCCACAATTTGCCCCAGGGAATCGGTGGCAAAGTCGGTAATCTTGACGGTCAAAATAAAAATGCGAGCTTTACCGTTTTCTTCCTGCAGGTCCGCTACCAGTTCGGCAACGATGGCATCGGTACTCTGGGCGGTATCCCCCAGCCCCACGGTGTCGGTAAAAATCAGCAGGGGCAAATCTTCAGACGGGTAGGCGTACCGCTGGGTATTTTGGGTATGGGGCTTGAAGCCCTGCCCCACAATGTCCTTAGATACACCGGTTAACCCCCGCACAATGGAGCTTTTGCCCGCCTGGGGTTTGCCAATCAGCAGGGCTTCCGTGGTGGGGAGCTGCGATCGCACCGCGGTGAGAATTTCCGCCACCTTCTCTTCATCCACCGAAAACCAGCGGCTCAGCTGTTGGGTCGGGCGCAGTTGTCCCACAGCACCGCTGACCTGATGCCACAGCCCACCCCAGCGCCCCTGAGGATCAGGGGTAGGGTCAGGGTTTAGTCTGGCTTCACTTTCATTGGGAAACTTCGAATCGTTCATGTCCAGTGCCCCCGGCAGGGCTAACCGTCGACAGTTTAATCCTATAGCAAGGGCTGTGGCCCCATGTCCGGTTATCCGTCAAAAAAACGGCGGCATTGCCGCCGCCGAGATAGCATCACGGACAAAAATGTTAGCGACTGCCCCAGGAAATCCATCGGGAAGAACCCGAGGATGGTTCCTTGGGGGAGCGGTGTTTGATCAGGTCCAGCTTCGCCCCCTTCAATTCCGCCTGCTGTAGGTCCGTATCCTGGATGTAAGCGCTAGTGAAGTTAGCGTAGGTCAGGTTAGCCCCGCTAACCGCCACGTTGCAGAGCACTGCCCCCCGCAAATCGGCCTGTTCAAGTTCAGCAGACCGCAGATCAGCGTCGGTCAGATCAGCCCCCACTAAGCTGGCGCGGCTGAGTTCACAGCCGATCAGGTTGACTGACCTCAACCGGGCACCGCTGAGATCGATGGCAGACAGTTCAGCATCGGCCAGGTTAGCATTGCACAAATTGGCGCGGCTCAGGTCCGCCCCACTCAGGTCCGCTTCCGTTAAGTCCGCCCCGCTCAGGTCAATACCGCTCAGGCAGGCCCCCCGCAGATCGGCCCGGTGCAGACAGAGGTTCGAAAAATTCCGTTCTCCCCGACGATATTCGCGTAGCAGCTCTTGTAGGTCCATAAGAGACCTCCTCCCAGTTTGGCGATTAAAAGCCCGACTTTCAGAAATAACTTGTAGTAGAGACTACACTCATTGTCCCCCATGGAGACCCTTTCAGGGGCTGAGATTTATATTACTCAATGGTTTGAGTAGGAATGTGGTGATTTCGAAGGCATGTTATAAATGTAAAGGAATAAATATTTTTATTAGCGGAGAGAAATTTCCCTCCGCGGAAAGATGCGGTTAACATAGAACGCTCCTCTGACCTAAGACCCTGCGTTCCCTTGGCATTTTCTACTCTGTTCTCCTGATGAACGGGCGGACAGATTTTTTTTGCCGTTTTGTTGCCCGATGTGACTTGTTGTTTGGAGATTCTTCATTGACTGCTACTTTTGAGCCTTCTATCCCCACCCTGTCTGAATCTATGGGGGTAGTATCAGTATCCCCCCTGACCCTGAAGCAGGTGGTGCAAACAATTCCTAAAACTTGCTTTAAGAAAGATCCCCGCAAAGCCTGGGGGCAGGTGCTGTTGACGATGGCGGCGGTGGCCCTGGGCTACGGTGCCATCGTCCTGGCCCCCTGGTATCTGTTGCCCTTTGCCTGGTTCTTCACGGGCACAGCCTTAACCGGATTTTTTGTCATTGGCCACGACTGCGGCCATCGTTCTTTTTCCAATCGCCGGTGGGTCAACAATTGGGTGGGTCACATTACTATGCTGCCGCTGATTTACCCTTTTCACAGTTGGCGCTTACTGCACGATATCCATCACCGCCACACCAACAACCTGGACATTGACAATGCCTGGGCCCCCTGGACCGAAGCCGAATTTAACCAGGCTAACCCCGTCTTGAAGCAGGTATATCGCTTTATGCGGGGCTGGTTCTGGTGGCTGGCCTCCGTGGCCCACTGGGCGGTGCTGCACTTTGACCTGAGAAACTTTGAGCCCAGGGATCGACGTAAGGTTAAGCGTTCTATCGCTCTGGCGGTGATTTTCTCGGCCATTTTCTTCCCCACTCTGATTGCCACCACAGGGCTGTGGGGGTTGGTTAAGTTCTGGCTGCTGCCCTGGCTGGGGTATCACTTCTGGATGAGCACCTTCACCCTGGTACACCACACCGTTCCTGAGATTGCCTTTACTCCTGGCAGCTCCTGGCAGGAAGCCGAAGCTCAGCTTTCGGGAACCCTTCACTGTACCTATCCCCGCTGGGTGGAACTCCTCTGCCACGACATCAATGTGCATGTGCCCCACCACGTTTCCGTTGGGGTGCCCTCCTACAACCTGCGGCAGGCCCACGATGCCCTGAAGCAGCGTTGGGGTCCGCTGATGAAAGAAACTCGATTCTCCCTGGCGTTAATCAATACCATTACCAGCCAGTGTCACATCTATAACCCCGATGGGGGATATAAGGCGTTTCGAGATTTGAAGACCGATTAGCCCGTGGTGGCCCAGGTTTCCTGGGGATGGAGCTGGTTCCCATATCTGTTGCCACTTCCCAAACTGTGCCACGTTTGCGTCAAATCCCCCTGGAAAAGCTGAAGATCGTGATTACCATTAGGAGGGCTTTATCAAGTTTGTCTTCCGGGGGTAGGGTAATAACCGGCCATCACTAACCGTGTTGAGTCTGGCTGGAAGGCACCCGATATCTCTATCTCCTGGATGCTGCTCCTGACGCAATCTCTGTAGAGCACACTGGTCATGTCACTTTTGTCTCGTTCCCTCACCACTCTGGCGACTACCCTGGCGGCTTGTGTGGGTAGTCTATCGCTGTCTCCCCCTGGGCTGGCCTTTGAATTTGGCCAACGGCCCATTGACCCCAATCTAGCGGTGGCCATGGCGACGCCAGTAACCCATGGCAATTTCTATCGCTTGGTCATTTTGGAACAGGTGCCCAACCAGAGAACGTGCTGGGAGGAAGAGGGGAACGGCCCCGTTCGCATTGACCCGCTGCTGCTGAACTTTAACTTTGAGGGGGCCTGCGATCGCAAAACCGATAGCAACGGCTATTCCATTCGGGTCAATGGTCGTGATCTGGGGGTCGACTACCGCCTGGATATTTCCCGCCGCCAGAATGATCTGGTGCTGTTTGCCCGCCCCACTCGAGACCGCGCAGCGCCCACCATCGAAATTGGCCGCACCAATGGCGTCGAGGAAGGTTCCTTAAAAATTCAGCTTAATCCGGGCTGGCAGATGGCCTACCGGACCTATGACGGGCAGGTACTGGGTCACATTTATCTGTCCCACGATGCTCCCCTCGATACCCCACTGGCTGCGAACGCAGCCCCTTCCCTTGCCTCTACCATGGATACTCCGCCCCCGGCTGGGTCTATCCCTTCAACCCCGGCAACTCCCCCGGCGAGGCCAATCCAAACTCCGTCATCGGGCTCTACCCCACCCAGTTCCAGCGGGACTCATTTTCGGGTAATTATTCCGATTACAGCACCAGACACGTTAGAACGCACCCGGCGGGTAGAACCGGAAGCTTTTCGCGCCACGGTCGATGGCCAAACCGTGGTCCAGGTGGGGCTATTTCAGGAGCGTCAGCGGGCGGAAGAAATCCATCGTGACCTGGTTGCCGCCGACTTACCCGCTAAGATTGTTAATGCCTCAGCCCCGGCTACCGCCTCTCTCCCCCCCCTTCCCGCCATTCCCCGAGGCCAGACGGTCGTGGTTATTGACCCCGGCCATGGTGGACGGGATCCGGGAGCCATCGGCATCGGCGGCATGCGGGAAAAGGATATTAACACCACCATTTCGAACCGGGTCAAGCAGCGCCTGGAGGAGGCCGGCCTGACGGTGCTCATGACCCGCAACAGCGACTACTGGGTAGACCTGGACCCCAGAGCCGAGTTTGCCAACCGGGCCGGGGCTGATGTGTTCGTCAGCATCCATGCCAATGCCATCAGCATGGACCGTCCGGAGGTCAACGGGCTGGAAACCTATTACTACTCCAGTGGTCAGCGTCTGGCCCAGACCATTCACAACAGTGTCTTGCGCAACACCGACCTGGGAGACCGGGGAGTGCGTCAGGCTCGATTTTACGTCCTGCGCCATACCGCCATGCCGGCGGTACTGGTGGAAACCGGGTTTGTGACCGGGGCAACGGATGCCGCCAGATTCCGCAATCCGACCGCCGTCAACCAAATCGCCGACGGCATTGCCCGGGGCGTACTGGATTACCTGGGACGATAACCGTTTAGTCCCCCGTTCATGGGTTTAATGAATGGGGCAATGAAACCGCATTTAACCCTCCAGCTTGGTGGATAAAGGGACCAGAAATGGATCCTTCATGGAGTTTAATTTCTCCCTGCCATAGAGGCTCAAATGCTCAACTGTCAACATTTTTCGAGAATGTTAAGGACTATGTTGATTTAATCAGACTGATTAAGGACGGGGCATACCTTCCCTTATGATCATCCTTAAAGTTTGTAAATTTTCCTAAGATTCTGGAGATTCAAACGTGCCTCTTCCGTTACTAAATTATTCCCCGTCTAGTCAAAATCAGCGGGTGGAAGGCTATGAAGTTGGTCGCGATGAGCAACCTCGTATCTTTTCAACCGACGATCTGTTCGACGCTTCCGAAATGGATGCGCTGATCGAAGCGGCTTATAGCCAAATGTTCTTCTACGCCTTTAAGTGGGACCGCGAACCTTTCCTGGAGTCCCAGCTGCGCAACGGGCAAATTACCGTCCGCGACTTTATTCGTGGATTGGCTCTGTCCAAAACCTTTTACAACAGCTTCTACGAAAAAAACAGCAATTATAAGTTCGTGGAGCACTGCGTCCAGAAAATTCTGGGTCGCGAAGTGTATAACGAGCGCGAAAAGATTGCCTGGTCCATTGTGGTGGCTACCAAGGGCATTCAGGGCTTCATTGATGAACTGCTCGACAGCGAAGAATACCTGACCAACTTCGGCTACAGCACCGTGCCCTATCAGCGTCGTCGGGTGCTGCCCGGTCGGGCCGAGGGCGAGCGTCCCATTCACATCAGCAACCCCCGCTACGACGCTTACTACCGCAATATCCTGGGCTTCCCTCAAATCGTTTGGCAGACCCAGGTCAAGCGGTTTGTTCCCCAGGACAAGAAAGTCACCGAGGGCAATCCCGCCATGTTCCTGAACATGGCTCGCAGCCTCAGCCCCAGTTCTGCCGCACCGTCTAAGGTGTCAATTGGCAGTATCAATATCGCCACGGCTGTGCCTTACCGCAAAGTAAATGCTGATTAAGCGGTTTGCCAGGTAACTGGTGCTAGTTCTGTAAGTCGTTACGCTTTATAAGGTTACGATTTACAGGGTAATGAAGGGGAGTAGGTGATGCCTGCTCCCCTTTATTTTGGGATTTTGGAGCAGATTTGACCCATCCCGCCGTAACCCGCCGAGGGAGGGAAGTTACTCAGTATGGGGCCGTCAGACCCTATCCCGAACTGATGTTAACCCCATGGACTATGACTCCAGTCAGGGTTTACCAGTGGGCCTAAAGTTATTAATGATCTCAGCTCTCAATCTCTAAACCTTCGTTAAAGGTCCAGTCGTACCACCGGTTACCGACAGGTAATCCTGGGGCGAGAGCCACAGCATGAAGCCCTGCTTTCCAGCGGAAACGGCCACTTTGTCGAAGGTTAGCATCGATTCATCCACATAAACCGGGTAGTTCTTCTTGGTACCCAAGGCCGTGACACCGCCGCGAATATAGCCGGTCAGGGGTTGCACCTGCTGGAGGGCAACGGTTTCAGATTTGCGATCCCCCGCCAGCCTCGCCAACGCCTTCAGGTCAAGCTGGCTATTCCCCGGAATCACCGCCAGACAGACGCCGTTGTGGTCTCCCCGGGCCACCAGGGTTTTGAACACCTGGTTATGGGGCAGTGCCAGCTTATCGGCGGTGCTTTCTGCCGCCAGGTCATCCGGGTCTACGGTGTATTCTAGAATGTCGTAGTCCACCTTGAGTCGGTCCAGAATTCTCGCCGCGTTGGTCTTCATCCCACTGGCTCCTGAAGCTGGACAGGTTGAGAATCAGCTGCTTTGTCAGCCTCCTCCGCCTCAAAGTCCTCAAAGTTCGAGAACCCCTGGGACGGGGGAAACCCTTCTGCGAAAAGCTCTGCACCGGGATTGAACTCTGTTTCCAGGTCCGTCCCTGTCCAGGAATCCTCCTCCCCCCTTTCAAGAATTAGCCGGGCCGACTCCAGCTCCTCAAAGTCAAACAGGCTGGGATCCGCCAGCTGGGACGGGGAGATATTCTGCAAACTGCGGAACAGGCTTTCGGTGCGTCCGGGCCACTGCTTTTCCCAGTCCTGCAGCATTTGCTTAATTTGTGCCCGCTGCAAATTCGCCTGGGAACCGCACAGGGTACAGGGAATCAGCGGAAACTCCCGGTAGCGGGCGTATTTGGCAATATCCTTTTCCGCACAGTAGGCCAGGGGGCGAATCACGATGTGACGGCGATCATCCGTCAATAGCTTGGGGGGCATGGCCTTGAGCCTGCCGCCGTGGAACATGTTCAGAAACAGGGTCTCTACCATGTCATTGCGGTGGTGTCCCAGGGCGATTTTGGTGGCCCCCTCCTCTGCCGCCACCCGGTAGAGAATGCCCCGCCGCAGGCGAGAGCACAGGCTGCACATGGTTTTGCCGTCCGGAATCACCCGCTTCACGGTGCTGTAGGTGTCCTGGGCCACAATTCGATAGGGCACACCGATAGCCTCGAAATATTCCGGCAGCACATGCTCCGGAAAACCCGGCTGCTTCTGGTCCAGATTCACCGCCAGAATGTCGAAGTGGATGGGGGCACGACGCTGCAGGTGCCGCAGAATATCCAGCAGGGTGTGGGAGTCTTTACCCCCCGACAGGCAGACCATCACCCGGTCCCCGTCCTTAATCATGGCGTAGTCGCTGATGGCTTTGCCCACCTGGCCCCGCAAAAAGGCCTGCAGCTTTTTGAACGTTTTCGAGCGGGGCTGTTTTACACCGGTCATGGCTCTCCCTTGGTGTTGTTCTGCTTGGCGGCTGCCCCAAGCCTTGGGACAATTGCTCAACCCGCACGGATTCGGACTCGTTTCTCAGAAGGTCGAATGTCTATTCTAGAATGACAGCCATGACAGAACTGACCCTGAACCAAATTCAGCTCAAGCTGCTGCCCCAGAAGGCGATTTATGGGGAGTCCCTGGGGGCACTGCTGGTCTCCGATGTGCACCTCGGCAAGTCGGAAACCTTCCAGCACCACGGGCTGCCCATTCCCAGCCTGGTCAACCACGCCACCCTGCAGCGGTTAGAGGATTTGTGCGTCAGGTTCCAGCCCGAGTACCTCTGGATTCTTGGCGACCTGTTCCACGCCAAAGCCGGTATGACCGACGAAATAATCGACCTATGGCTGAAATTTCTCCACCGCACCCAGGTCACCGTTCACCTCATCCTCGGCAACCACGACCGGCACCTGAAGGAGTTTCTGGATCAGCTCTCCGTAGAATGCTTTTTTGAAGCCGTGGAAGCCAATGGCCTCATCCTCAGCCATGAACCCCATATCGACAGCGATCACACCAATATCTGCGGTCACACCCACCCCTGCCTGCGTCTGAATGCCGGCTGCGATCGCCTGCGCCTGCCCTGCTTCCACTGGGAAGCCCGCCAGAACCGCCTCACTCTGCCCTCCTTCGGAGAATTTACCGGCGGCTACGACGTGAAGCTGGGCAAGGGGGATGTGGCTTACGTGGTGGCGGAAGACCAGGTGGTGGCGTTTGAAGGGTGAGGGAGAACGTCTCGGGTGTCGGGTATCAGGTGTCAGGTTTCAGTCAGCGTCGGATGGAACATTACTGCAATAAGAGAAAATTAACCCGTTGAAAGCCGTTCAGGGGAACGGCCTGGCCCAGATTAAAGGGGGTGCGCTGGCGATCTTGAATTCAATCGGCGGGGGTGGCAACGCCAAAAATGGCAAACGTCAGCCGCCGAACGATAAACAACATCCTAAAGCTGGGAGATGGTCGTAACCCGGTTACGCCCCAGCCGCTTGGATTCGTACAAAACCCGATCCGCTGCCGCCACCAATCGCTCTGGGCTACTGGTTGCGGTCGGTAATACATTCACCAGCCCAATGCTCATGGTGACGCCGGGTAAGTCTGAAGCGGCAGTCATGGTCTTGACTTGAGATCGCAGGTCTTCGGCCCGTCGCTGGGCATTGTCCAGGGTGATGTTGGGCAAAATCACCGCGAACTCCTCGCCGCCATAGCGGGCGACAAAATCGGTTAAGGCCGACCGTACCTGTAGGCGAAAAATTCGGGCGACTAGTGCTAGGCAAGCATCTCCCATCAGATGGCCATGGCTGTCGTTATATTGCTTGAAGTAATCGATGTCGGCCAGCATTAACGTCAGCGGAGTTTGGTGCAAGACCCCATGTTTCCAGGCTTGCCCTAACCGCAGGTCAAATGCCCGACGGTTAGGAATTTGAGTCAGCCCATCGGTATAGGCCAGGGCCTGGAGCCTCTGATTTTCGGTTTGCAGTTGATAAACCAGGCGCACCGTCTCTAGGGATTCGTCACCCAGTTCCGCTTCAAAGTAGCGACGATACAGTTCACAGGAAAACCGGCATTGCCCGTTCTCCAAGGTCACAATTCCCAAACTGTTGAGTTGGTAAGCTACATCGGCAGGCAATTGCAGCTTCTGGGGAGATTTCAGGAGTGCCTTCAAGGCCTGGACAAGGTCGGGTCGAGCCTTGACACTGGCAGCACAGCTGAGCAGATCTTCACCAAACAAACCGGTCAGGTCTGCCATGCTGTTCAACAGCAACTGGGGAGAACATCCCACCTGGCTGAGCCGGGCAATGGCCATATGGGTTAAATAGGGGTGCCCACCCACCAATTGGATCAAGTCTTGAATCGTGTCATGGTGCTCACCGCCCGGTTCACAGTCCAGGTGATAACGGCGGGCTAATTCTTTGACCTGGTCGGGGGTAAATTCAGGGAGACGCACCTGCTCGCCAACGTTAAAAGGAGACTGCTCCATTTTCAGGGGCACGTAGACCTCCGTGGAGTAGGCCATGACCATCCGCAGGTTGCGCCAGATGGGCGATCGCTGCCCCTGCTCAAACCAGAACCGCAGCAGTGACAGGAAGTCTTCGGCAATGTCGTGGTGCTCAAACAGGCGGTTGACTTCATTCATGGCCAGGACAAAGGGCCTTGACAACTGCCGCAGTACATAGTGCTCAAAGTAAATTGAGGCGCTAACTTTGCTGCCAATTTCTGCAACCCAATAGTCGTCTAACTGGGGATCTAGCCCCAGATGAAAGGTCACAATCCGACAAAACCACCGCAAGAACCGGTCGATGCTCTCAAAACAGGCGGTGTCGGCCTGCAGAAAATCGATGGTGCAGTGGGCATAATTTAACCTGCTGACATGGTCGGAAATTCTCAGCATCAGGGAACTTTTGCCCATGTGCCGGGGGGCTTTGAGCCGTATTAAGCTGCCCGGCTGGGTTACCCTGCCGAAGACCGTTTGCTCTAAAGGGGGCCGCTCAACATAAAACTTCGAATCATAGCTTAGCGGACCCTGGGGAGCCTCACAGGGCGTACATTCCTGTGAACAGTCAGGTTGATTTACGCTGGTCATCATGCTACTGACGCCCTAAGATTTCATGGAAAATTTCCCGAAGAAACTTTTTTTGCATTCTCTCATCTTTAAGGGAGCACAACCTTTGAGAGAAATCACCAGGATAACCAGGTGATTTGGGCCTGATGGATTGCTTTGCGGTAACGCAATTGACATAACTCTGTATGGGGAGTATCTCAAAGTTGCAACTGTATAAATTATGACCGTAGCAGAGGGGGTTCAGCGCTTTGCGTCAATGTTTTTACAAACGTGAGATGTTCCCTCTCTCTGCTTGCCCGGATTAAACGGTCTCCCCCCTTCCCTATGCCCCAAATAGAGCTATCCTAATTGCTGTGTTTCTCGAGGGTATCACCATGAAATGGCCCACCCGGCTGATAATGCTTGGCCTTTGCGGTGTATTGAGCCTGGCGGCGGCTGGCTGTCGGCGGGGACAGGATACTAATGAGATGACCACCCCCGAGCCGTTGGAAAGCCCCAGGGAGGAAGACCCGGCAGTTCAAAGCCCCACCACTGATCCTGATTCCCCTGAACCTGAGGCAAGTCCTTCCCCAGAGACGTCCCCTAGCCCTGAGCCCACGCAGCCAGCCCAGGCGGGGCAGGGCACCGCCATTACCCCACCGACATCGGCCCAGTTGATTGCGGCCCAGCCCTCAGCCAGGATTAATTTGCGATCGCAGCCCACCACAGACTCGGCATCCAAGGGCTATGGCCTGGTGGGCGATCCCGTCCAGCTGCTGCGCACCGCCCAGGGGGGAGATGGCTACGAATGGTACTACGTCAAATTTGAGCAATCCGGGGCTGAAGGGTGGATTCGCGGTGATTTTATCAACATCGAAGGTCGCGCCACGGCTTTGCCTCCCCGGGTAAACACCAGCAACCAGTGTGAGGGCTTACTGGAAGCCATGGCCTTTAACGCCTACTACGATTCCAGCGGTCAGTTCACCCTAATTCGCTTCCAAAATCTGGAAACTAAAAACACCTTCGACGCACCGCTCTCTGCTCAAGTCACAACCGCCCAGGCCCAACCGACCTACACCGGCAGCGCCAGTCCGCCCACGGGCGGAACCTACCCCGTCACGGTCATCGATCGATCTGGCGGCAAGCCCGGGGGCGGATCTGAGATTGCCGTCAACTACAGCGGGATTAGTGGCACCGGCACCTGCCCATGAAGCCCCGTGAGGAAACCTGGGTCCGCACCTTGGTAGAATCTTGGCGACCGGTGAACTCAAGGCCGAAGGCTGAAAGCAAAACTCACAATTGAACAATTCCCCACCATTACCGTCAAAAGTCGCCATCGTTCACGAGTGGCTGGTGACCCGGGCCGGTTCCGAAAAAGTCGTCGAGCAGATGCTGAATGTTTTCTCCGAGGCCGATTTATTCAGCCTGGTGAATTTCTTGGCCGCCGATAACCCGCCTCACATTCCCCCCCAAACCTCCATCAGTACTTCCTTTATTCAACGTTTGCCGTTTGCCAGAGGGCACTTTCGGCAATACTTGCCCCTGATGCCCCTGGCGGTCGAACAATTCGACCTGGAAAACTACGACGTGGTGCTCTCCAGCAGCCATGCGGTGGCCATGGGGGCAATTACCCGGGCCGATCAGCTGCACATCAGCTATGTCCATACGCCCATTCGCTACGCCTGGGATTTACAGCATCAGTATTTGCGCCGGTCGGGGTTAGATCGGGGAGTCAAAAGTGCCCTAACGCGCCTCATCCTGCACTACCTCAGGCTGTGGTCCCTGGCAGCCTCTTGCCGGGTCGATTGTTTTTTGGCCAACTCCCACCATGTGGCGCGGCGCATCTGGAAAACCTATCGCCGTCCAGCCCAGGTACTGTATCCTCCCGTGGCCGTAGACCGATTCCGCTGGCAGCAGCCTCGGGAAGATTTTTTCTTAACGGTTTCCCGATTTGTTCCCTATAAGCGTGTAGATGTTACGATTCAGGCGTTTAATCGACTGGGATATCCCCTGGTGGTCATCGGCGATGGGCCAGAAATGGCTCAATTGCAGCAGATGGCAAAGGCGAATATCCGCTTTTTGAGGAACCCCCCCGACCCGGTAGTGTCTGATCACATGGAGCGTTGCAGGGCATTTATCTATCCCGCAGAGGAGGATTTCGGTATTACCGTGGTTGAAGCTCAGGCCGCCGGTGCTCCTATCATTGCCTATGGCCGGGGCGGTTGTGCCGAGACTGTGGTGCCCAATAAAACGGGGCTTTTATTCCCGGTGCAAACGGCGGATGCTCTGGTGGCAGCCGTACTTCAGTTCCAGGACAACTGTGCCAATTTCAATACTGAAATCATTCGTTGCCATGCTGAGACCTTTTCAGAACAGCGCTTTCGAACTGTCCTGGCAGACTTCGTGGCGGACAGGTGGATCAAATTTCAGCAGGGAAATGCCTTAGAGTAGTGTCGGTGTGAGGAGTGACGAGGAGATTTATGTTTCCTCTGGAGCGAACGGTTAAGCCATCCTTTGGCTCAATAAAAATGTCTACCCGGTCCCTGCCCATGGTCGGAGCCCTTATGGCTGCAGACTTTGTGGCACTGGTGGCAGCAGGGGTAGCTAGCGTTTATTTACGTCTGGCTTTCAATGGTCAGTACGAACCCTCCTTATATTGGCAGCTTTGGCCAATTCTGGGGCTGTTTTTGCTGGTTTACGCCGCTGCGGGACTCTATCCGGCGGTGGGCATAAGCCCGGTGGATGAACTCCGGCGCATTTGTCTGTCAACCACCTTTACCTATCTGGTGCTTGGGGCCGGCATATTTCTTCTGCGGGAGGGCGAAACCTATTCCCGGGGGGTATTTTTGATGGCCTGGGGATTTTCCTTGATGGCAGTTTTAATGTGTCGCCTGCTGACGCGTCAGGTCTGTGCGCCGTTGCCCTGGTGGGGTTATCCAGTTTTGATTTTGGGAGGCGGACGCACCGGAGAATTGGTCATTCAAACCCTGAAGCACCATCCTCGCTTTGGTCTAAAGCCCCTGGCGGTCTTAGATGATAACCTCGATCGACGCCAGGAAATTTTGGATGTGCCCGTGCTCGGTCCTTTGTCCCTGGCGCCTCTGCTAGCGCGAAAGCGAGACATCCACTACGCCATTGTCGCCATGCCCGGTGTCCGGCGGGAACGGTTACTCACCATTCTTGAGCAATACGCCTCTACCTTTCCCCATTTGCTGATGATTCCGGATTTGTTTGGAGTCGCCAGCCTGTGGGTAGGGACTAAAGACTTAGGCGGCATTTTGGGGTTGGAAATTCGGCAGCGGCTGTTGCTTCCCGGTCCCCGCATGGCTAAAGCCCTGCTTGACATTGCCCTGACCCTACTGCTCGGGGTGTTGCTGTTGCCCATGGTTGTTTTGATTGCCATTCTAGTGAAGCTAGATTCTTCAGGCCCAATTTTCTACGGTCAGAAGCGCCTCGGTCAGGATGGGATTTACTTCAAAGCCTGGAAATTTCGTTCCATGGTCGAAAATGCTGAGGAAGTTCTTGCGGCCCATCTTGCTGTAGATCCTGAATTACGTTACCAGTGGGAGCATGACCACAAACTGCGCCACGATCCCCGGATTACAAGAGTCGGTCATTTTCTACGGCGGACCAGTCTGGATGAACTGCCCCAACTCTGGAACGTCCTGCGGGGCGAGATGAGCCTGGTGGGTCCCAGACCCATCGTGGACGAAGAAATTCCCCGGTACGCCGAAAAGTATGAACTGTACACTCAGGTTCTGCCTGGCATCACGGGCCTGTGGCAGGTGTCCGGGCGCAACAATGTGTCCTACCCGGAGCGGGTCAACCTGGATGCCTACTACGTCAGAAACTGGTCCGTTTGGCTAGATATTTATATCCTGCTGAGAACGATTTGGGTTGTCCTGGTCGCAGAGGGAGCCTATTAACTTGTCGCGCTCCACCCCAAAGCCCTGGCTAATGCCTGAGAACATTATCTTGGGTTGTTTGTTGGTGTTACCCTACGCCAGCTACCTGGCGCTGTTGGGCCTGGTGGCAATCTTGATATGGAGTTTGATTAAATATCACCAGCCCATTGGGCGCTTGCTGTATCGCCAGGGGTGGCTGTGGCTTACCCTCGGATTTGGGCTGAATGTTCTGATCTCCTATTCCCCAGGGGAGTCAGCCCTGCAATGCCTGAATCTGATTCCACTTTTTGTGTTTTATGCTGCCCTAGTCGTTCTGTTGCCCAGCTTTAAAAATCCCCTTCAAACCCTGCACCATTGGGCCCTGGGCCTGGTACTGGCGGCAATTCCCATCAGCCTGCGGGCCATGGTGGAGTTTTACCTCAAAGCCCCCACCAATGTTGCCCGTTGGGGTGATGCTCCCTGGCTCCGCTGGCTGTACTCCAGCCCGGACTTTGGCCATCGGGCCGATTCCGTCTTTGGTCATCCCAATGTTCTGGCCAATTATCTGGTAATTGTGTTTGGCCTGGGCCTAGGGCTCAGTATGTATTACCTGCGGAAACCTCAGCGGTCCCCTAGGGCGGTTTGGGTTTACGGTGCCGTATTGCTCATGGTGGGCGGTATATTTTGCTCCGGTTCCCGCAATGGGCTACTGGTGGTGGGCCTGCAGCTCATCCTATTTTTTATTATTCTGCGTCCTAACCGCAAAGTCCTTTTCGCCGGAGTGGGGGTTCTCACAGGGCTTACCGTCAGTGTTTTAGTTTGGGGTATTGGTGGTCGCAGTATAACCAGTGCCCTGGCTACGGCCAGCCTGCGGTTTCGTGTGTGGGAATTAGCTCTGGATATGATCCCCCAGCACCCCTGGTTAGGGACCGGGTTAGGCACCTTCAAGCTGCTCTACGATCCTTCCCAGTTTCCCGTGGAGGGAGATTTTTTGCCCCATATCCACAATTTCTGGTTAATGCTAGCGGCAGAGGCCGGAATTCCCCTGGCAATTGCTTTTACTGCTGTGGTGGGCTGGGTGGTCGGTCGAGGATTGTATTACCTGCTAAAGCTACCGTTTCAGGCAACCCACTATGCTCTGCTGGCCAGCTATGTGATCGCCTTTAGCGGCACCACCGGCTTTGCGTTGTTTGACGTGGCCTTTTACGATGCTCGGGTCAATATTCTAGGCTGGATGGCTTTAGCCGTCATCCAGGCGATTCCCACGTTATCTGCCAAACCAGGTACAGCCCTGCCACTGTAGCTTTTTCAAAGGGATAGACCATGCCAATATGGCGGTTTTGTAGCTGGTGAGATCTACGAATGATCCAAGCACCCTGATGGTGGGGAACAGACCAGCCCCTCAGGCAAAACCGCTGGATAAACTTCCCTATCAGGTCTTGAATAAAAAATTCCTTTGGGTCTTGGGCAAAAAAACCTAAAATGGGGTGTCAATCCTTCCTTGGATAGATTTATAGGAAGGATTCGGTGATTCTATTTTGGGAGAATGCTCTGTTGTCTTTGCGTCCCCGATTAACCAGCTTTCGGTCGCGTCAGCGCTGGCTGAAATTTTTGAGCTGGGTAGTGCTGGCTGCCCTGACCCTTCATGTGTGGTCGTCCCAGGTATGGTCTCAGCGGTTCTGGCTACCGGGGATTTTTGGAGAGGCGGTAGCCTGCGTTCAAACAACCCAACCCATGGTCGCGTTGACCTTCGATGATGGTCCTCACCCCCTTTATACCCCTGCCATTCTCGATATCCTCGATGCTTACGGGGCGAAAGCAACCTTCTTCGTTTTGGGCCGCCATGCCGAACAAAACCCGGCCATCCTAATGGCCATGGCAGCAGAGGGACATGACATTGGCAATCACTCGTTCTACCATTACGACTTAAACAAGCGGCGACCTGAGGTGATTCGAGAAGAAATTCGCAGAACTGACGACCTCATTACAGCGGCAGGATATCGCAACGAAATTCTATTTAGACCTCCCTACGGCCATGCCAACCTGTCAGTCATGGCGGCTTTAAAGTCCATGCAGCGAATGATTGTCCGCTGGGATGTTGACTTGCGCGACTGGGCCGGCACTGCTCCAGAAGATATGCTGGCAAAATTTGAGCAGAGAGCCCGTCCGGGTGCCATCGTCCTGCTTCATGATTCCAGCTCAAACCAGCAGGGAGATTTGCCCGAAGTGCGACACAATCGAGAAAATACCGTCGATTTTGTGCAGCTGCTGCTGGACACTTACGTTCCCCAGGGATATCAATTTGTCACCATCTCTGATTTGCTCGGGGCTGGAGTCCCCCAACCGTCGTCTAAAACCTGTCGGGGTTGATGCTAGCCCCACCCCGGCAGGTTTAATCCAAGGTCACCCTAGATGAGCTTCACCGCTCGCAGGGTAAAGTAAAGACCCAGGGCTAAAACAAGCATGACCCCATAAAACAATACGAAGGAAACAACTCCACCCATAGTGCTTTTCTCCAAAACAAACTTGCGTTTGTTTTATTGAACCACGACGGTGGGCATCCCCCCGATTAAATCTCTACTGACCCCATGAAATCTATCATCACTGTTCCCCTGCCTGACCACCCCTATAACGTCATGGTCGCCACGGCTGGTTTGGCCCACCTTGGCCAGTGGCTAAGTACTGGAGAGACCCCGGTGATTAAGCCTGGCCAGAAGCTTCTGGTGGTCTCCAATCCCACCATCTTTAAGGATTACGGTGAGGCGGTGGTCGAATCTCTTCAGCAGAGCGGCTACGAGGTCCGCCATCAGATGCTACCCGCGGGGGAGCGCTACAAAACCCTCAAATCTATCCAGAAGGTATATGATGCCGCCCTGGAATTTCGATTAGAACGCAAATCTGCCATGGTCGCCCTGGGCGGAGGGGTGATTGGTGACATGACCGGCTTTGCGGCGGCTACCTGGCTGCGGGGCATATCTTTCATCCAGGTGCCGACCTCTTTGCTGGCCATGGTGGATGCCTCCATGGGCGGCAAAACCGGTGTAAACCATCCCCAGGGTAAAAACTTAATTGGGGCTTTCCATCAACCGGGCCTGGTGCTGATCGACCCTACAGTGCTCAACACTCTTCCCCCGCGAGAGTTTCGGGCCGGTATGGCAGAAGTTATTAAGTACGGTGTGATTTGGGATGCAGATCTGTTTGCCCAATTGGAATCGGCCCCCCGCCTAGACCAGTACCGCTATTTGGACGAAGCACTGCTGCATACGATTCTGACCCGATCCTGCCAGGCCAAAGCGGATGTGGTTGCTCAGGATGAGAAAGAAGCAGGATTGCGGGCTATTCTCAACTATGGCCACACCGTTGGTCACGCGGTGGAAAGCCTGATGCATTATAAAGGGGTAAACCACGGCGAAGCGGTTGCCATTGGCATGGTGGCGGCGGGTCACATCGCCACTGCCCTTGAATTTTGGTCTCCCGAAGACAATGCCCGGCAGCTTGCCCTGCTGCAGAAAGCCGGGTTGCCCACCCAACTGCCCCCGGGGTTGGCATTCGACGATATTGTGACGGCACTCCAGGCCGATAAAAAAGTAGAGGATGGCCGAGTCCGGTTCATCATGCCCAAGGGGATCGGATCGGCCTTTGTCACCAGCGCCATTACCCCTGAAACGGTCATCCATGCCCTGGAACAAACGGCCTAGCATTTTCTGGAAAGACCCGGCCCAGGAGTTGTCACGTCCTTTACGGGGATGCTACATAGATGCCAGCTACCGCCGGAATGCCGTGGTCAGTTCTTTCCCAGGCATCCCCTTAGGCCCCCTTGCCCGAAACGATACCATAATCAAATCCAAGCTCAAGTTGTTGACCTTTCCCTATTGCCATGCAGACCCAGGACCGTAGCGTTACCCCAGTCACCCCCTCCCTTTCCCTGCCCAGTCGTCAGGCTAGCGTCAGCCGCACCACCGGCGAAACCGACGTACAGGTGAGCCTTAACCTGGACGGCACGGGGCATTGTACCGCCGATACAGGGATTCCGTTCCTGGATCACATGCTTCACCAAATTTCTTCCCACGGGTTGATTGACCTGGAGGTGAGGGCCAAGGGCGATCTGGAAATCGATGATCATCACACCAACGAAGACGTCGGCATTACCCTGGGTATGGCTCTGCACAAAGCCTTAGGCGACCGTAAAGGGATTGTGCGGTTTGGGCATTTTCTGGCACCCCTGGATGAGTCCCTGGTACAGGTCGCCCTTGATTTTTCAGGCCGTCCCCACCTCAGCTACGGTCTGGAGATACCCACCCAGCGGGTTGGCACCTACGATACCCAGCTGGTGCGGGAATTTTTTGTGGCGGTGGTTAACCACAGTCAGCTCACCCTCCATATCCGTCAGCTTGATGGTTTCAATTCCCACCACATCATCGAGGCTACGTTCAAAGCTTTTGCCCGGGCCCTGCGTATGGCGGTTGAAGTGGACCCCCGCCGGGCCCATCTTATTCCCAGCTCTAAGGGAGTGCTTTAAGGTTTGGGCAGGCTCAGGACTGACCTGTGGGATTTGCCATGGAACACCTCCAGGGTAATGATCCGCTGATCAATCAACCGGCTGCTGCCTGGGGGTTGCCCAGTACCTGCATTGACGGCATAGGCCGGAAAACAGGCGGCAGCTATGCTCAGCCTGAGGCCATGACCCGCCGGGATAGTGAAACAGGTGGGCTGGAGCGGCACCTCGACGACATGAACCCCGTCGCCATGGCTCCCGGCAGGAGACTGAACCCGGCTGTGGCCCTGGGTCAAGTTCATGACTCGGCCATCGGCATACACCTCCGATAGGATGGCACTGATATCGAAACTGGCGGCATCGGCCCGGCAAGCCACCCGCAGCAGGCAAACTCCCGCTACCCCCATGGGCTCTGCCACAGGGTCGGTGGTGTAGGTAAGTACGTCACTGCGGCAGTCAATGGCAGAGCGATCAAACGGCCCCGCTGGAATCCCGGCATGCCCCCCCTGGGAAGGCACCGGACGCCAGGGGTCATGCACCAGAACATCAACAGCGTCGGGAATGGTGTCACAGGTCTGGGCCATGAGCCGCCCGTCTTCCTGCCGCCGGTTAGCGAGCCCAGAACTGGTTAGATGCAGCCCATAGGATAGGGGGGAGGGCCAGTCCGGGAAGGACTGCCAGCGGTTGGGCCCCATTTCGAACAGCTGTACCGCCGATGTTTGCCCTAAGCCGGTATCTTGTCCTTTGAGAATCCAGTCAAACCAGCGCAGCTGCAGTTGGTCAATCGGGCTATCCGCCTGGGGGCCAAAGTCCATAGTCCCCACCCTGCGTGACCACGGAATGTGCCCCCAGGGCCCAATCCAGAGCTGCTGGGGATGGTTGCTCTGACGACGCATTTGGCGGTAAAGCCGGACGTTACCCCGCAGGTAGGGGTCAAACCAGCCGCCGACGTGGAGCATGGGCATATCGACCTGGCTGAGATCGGGCTTGAGTTGCTGCCAGTAATCGTCTGGCCCAGGATGGCTGAGCCAATCGTGGAAGAAGGAATCGGGCGCCAGCTCATTCAGCAGCTCGGGTTTTGCCGGAATCGGATCACTGAGGGGCAGATGATGACCGGCGGCGTAGAGCCGTTGAAAAGCTCCGGCCTTCCCCTGGAGGCGGGCCGTTTCTGCCGCCAGCTGCAGGGCCCAGCCGAGCCCAGCCTGCAGCAGGAGTGCTCCGTTTTCGTAGGCTTTATCCCCGTACAGGTCATACCCAGCCATGGCCGGGATGATAGTCTTGAGCGGTTCGGGGTGCCGAGCGGCGGCATAGAGTTGAGTCATCCCCTGGTAAGAAAACCCGTACATCCCCACCTGCCCCGAACTCCTCGGCAGTTGAGCCGCCCACAGTACGGTGGCAAAGCCATCTTCGGCTTCATGGTGAAACAATTGAAAGTCACCCCCCGAGGTGCCCCGCCCCCGGACATCTTGGATCACCACGATGTAGCCGTGGCTGGCATACCAGATGGGATGGGCATACACGACCGTAGACGCAATAGTCCGGCCATAGGGCTGACGCATCAGCAGTACCGGGAACGGACCCTCGCCCCTGGGGAAGTAGACGTCGGCATCCAGGGCAATTTGCTCCGCTTCTGATTGCTGTCCCTCAGGGAGGAGAAGGGTGAGGGTAACTTTAGGCTCAACCGGGTAAGGACCCATGAATAACTAATACTCCTGCGCCATAGCCTGGGGAAAATCTAGTCTATCCGTTGGGGGAATACAAACCGAAGCCATGGCTACTGAGAAGCCAGGGAAGCATATCGGGCATCTTGACGCCCCAAAACCGCCAAGTCCTCCTGGTCTAGTTCCACCGGGTTACCACTGCGGATCAGCTCGGCAAAATCTTCGTTGGGGACCATAATGCAGAGGGTATAGAGGCGGGTATGGCCCGTATTCTCAATCACATGGACTCCGCTGGGGGGCACCAGAATACTGTCACCGGCAGCAATATTTACCGTCTTGCCGTCACAGGTGGCCCGTCCCTGGCCTTTTAGAACAAAAAACATTTCCACAGCGGTTTGATGACGATTGGGAGGAGTTTTACCGCCGACGTCAAAAATTTCGACGCAGTAGGTCAACGACATGTTGGCAATGGTGGGGTCAAATATAATCGCCAGGCGGTTCGTATCTCCGGGGCTAATGCGATAGGCCTGATAATCTCGGGGAGATTTATAGACTGGCATGACGCAGCTCGTGGGCAATAGACAGTTTTGGGCATCCATGACAAGATTTCTGGGGATGATCAGCAGCAGCTCACCCTAACGATATTAAGCCTGGCTACCGCGAGCAGCTGTAAGCAGATTTTCTTTAAATCTTGTAACTCCTGACGACCTGATGGCCTGATGACCTTTTCCTGGGCAATATAAATGCAGGGCCCTTGCTGAAAAGCTACAGGTTCCCCCTGAAAGCCCCCCTACTCCCACCGGCAACGGGTGGCCATGTCTTTACCATTTCCCAGGCTACAGGCCGGTTTTAGACTGCTTATTTTGAAGTTGGTGTTTTATTAATTAACTTACGTAGGATCTTCATAGAAAACTCTACCGAGTTAGTTTAGGGTGACCGTAAATCTATCTAAGCCTGTTTCAGTGAAATGCCCATGGGGGAGTCCAAGGGGCGTTAAGCCCATGACTGAAATATGCTTGAGATTAATCACTCTAAAGCTGTCGAATTATTCACCCCGTTGCTGCCCACATATCTATGACCGATATCCTGATTATTGAACATGATGCCGTAACCGAATCCTTTTTAGTAAATGCTCTAAACGCTGAAGGTTATAGCGTAACAATCGCTCGTAACGGTGAGGAGGGGTTAATACTGGCCGAAAAGCTGCTGCCGGGGGTCATCATTTGTGACTGGAGTATCCCTGGGAAAACCGATGGCTTAGTTATCTGTCAAACCCTGAAGCACCATCCGGTTTTGTCAACCTCGTCTCTCCTACTGTTGACTTCCCGCTACAGCACGGCCGATCGGGTTAAGGGGCTGGAGATGGGGGCCGATGACTTACTGTCAAAACCGGTGGATATCAACGAGCTGAATGCTCGAGTCCGAGCCGGTCTGCGTTTATACCAGCTAACCCGTGACCTGAGGCAACAAAAGCAGCGGTTGGAAGAAGAGTTAGCCGAAGCGGAAAGCTACGTGCGATCGCTCCTTCCCACTGACCTTGATGGTAAGGTCCCCATTCAATCCCGATTTGTGCCGTCTCAACAGCTCGGAGGCGACTGCTACGACTATTATTGGTTGGATCCAGATTATTTAGTCCTTTACCTGCTGGATGTATCAGGTCATGGACTGGGCTCTGCTCTGCTCTCCACCTCTGTGCTCAACGTACTCAGATCTCAGTCTCTGCCTGATGTCAGCTTTTACCGACCTGAAAAGGTCCTTCAGGCCCTCAATGAAACCTTTCAGATGAGCGACCAAAACCAAAAATACTTCACCATTTGGTACGGGGTGCTGAACTGTGCTAATCGTCAACTGCTCTATGCCAGTGCTGGCCATCCTCCGGCAGTTGTGGTTTCCAGGGCAGAGGACAGCTCCATTATTACCACTCGGTTACGGACCCCAGGCCTGCCCGTGGGCATGATGCCCAACACCAGCTACAAATGGCAGCGTTGTCAGCTTCCTCCCAAAAGCAGTCTGTATATATTTAGTGATGGCCTTTACGAAGTGCTGCAAGAAAACCATCAATATATTGGCTTAGAAACTTTTATTGACTTATTAACCGTCAATCAACAGGAGCAAAATGTAGACGAAATTTTGCACCGGGTCATCAGCTGCCAGGCAGAAACCACGGCCAGTGACGATATGTCACTCATGCGAGTTACCGTGGATTAGCTTTGCATAAAACCATGGGTCTGACGACCAAGCCATAGAGCCCTGATTGCAGAGCCTTGATGACCTTGATTACAGGGAACAGACCAAGGCTCTCCTCCAGGCAAAAATTATGCTCCCAGTACCCACAGCCTTAGATTCAGATTCAGGTTAAGCGTTGTCAAGCGGTTGCAGGACTTGCTGTTCAAAGGCTTCTCGGTTGGTGTATAAATCAAAAACCTGGTCCATGTTGGTTAGTTCAAATAGCATTCTGACTTGATCGTTAATCGAGCAAATACAGAGCTTCCTGCCCATACTCCTCACTTTTTTTAGAAGCACAACCAGGGTACCTAGGCCTGAACTGTCAATGAAGCTGATATCCTGCAGATCAATCAAAACAACCTCAGCCCCCTCCTTCAACAATTGATCAACCGTTTGGCGAAATTCTTCTGCCTTAGTACTGTCTAAAATTCCAGCCGGCTCTAAAACTCTTACATTAATAGTCATTTTAGGGAAATCTTCCTTCAGCCACTTCCAACTAGAGCTTGATGGGGGCTTGCCCCCCAGGTAAACCAAAAATTAGATTAAACCCAGATCAGTAGGAATTCTATAAAAATCGTACTGAAATCTAAACTAGAGTTCACCTAACGATAAAACTCCTGGTCAAGTCCATAAACATCTTTCAAGGTCTAGAACCATTTTCAGGACAATCTTCTTAAAGAGTGAGTATACTTTGTTGCTCCCCATCAACTTCCGCGGATGATTACAGCCTGCCATCGCAGTTTCTGCATGACAACCTCCTTCTCTTCCCGATAATACCGTTAATTTTCAGGACTAGCCTGAGAAAGGGGGGAAGGCCTGTACAAAGCCTCATGAGTTCTGCAAATCCCATCATGCTGAGGGGCTCGGGAGCGGGGAGCATACAGGTAATTTACTTCCAGAAGTTGGAGAAGCTCACCCCCGCTAATTCCCAGGGGACTTTGCCGCAGTACCAGCAGGGACATAAATGGACCTGGGCAATCGATTGACATCAATTTCAATCACTAAATCAGTCCTCATCGGGTCATGTTTGAGGGGAGTGATAAACAGCTCTGGATGTAAGGCTTGCCAAAAATACTCTACAAACTGCTCAATCATGGCATCGCTCATGCCGGCTTTGCCCTGGGCTTTCATCTGGTGCTCAGCTTGCAGACGCCAAACCTTACTGAGCCGGTAGTTCTCGGGATACAGCACCATGAGCTGATCCAGGAGATCCCAGAGGGGCATATATTCCTGCAACCGCATATTCATGTCCCGGGCAAACAGGCGATCTGCCTCAGTATGAATGGGAGCAGGAGCCTGGTCAAAAACTTCATCAGCCACCGGGCGAACGCCTAAAAACCAGCCTTCAAATAATAAGATATCGATACCTTTAACCCGCTCCGGTGGGACCCGGTCGCCTTCTCCTCCGTGGAGAGACTTGTCAAACCTAGGCAGATCAATCCAGTCATCGGCAGAGGCATGGCGCACCTGTTCCAGAGTCTTTATCCCATCATCAATATCGTGGGTTCCCGGTGGTCCTCGCCACTTCAAACGAGGTTCGGTTTCCCTTAAGGCGACTCGTGCGGCATAGGTCTTATAAATGTCATCGATGGATAAGCCAATGGCCTGATATCCCATGGCACCCAGTAGGTGTTGCAGAATCAGGGTTAGGGTTGTTTTGCCCGTACCCTGACCCCCTAAAATCCCCTGAATTAAGGGATGGCTTTGGTGTTCCCGTCGTTGCTTGAGGTGCAGCGCTAAGGGCAGCCATAGCTGCCAGTACAGACTGAGACAGTCGCCCAATGATTTTGAAAACCGGGAAATGTGCTCATGGTGAGGGGCAACCTGAATGAGCAACTTCAGACGCTCCTGCAGTTTTGCTTCTACATTCTGGGGAGAAATATGCCAAGCTTCAGCTCTCAGAGGGTCGCCCAATTCCCAGACCATCAGAGATTCCCATTGCTCAGATGATAAGTCCTGCCCCTCCAGGGCCTGGGACAAGATAGTTGGAACTTGCGGTTCTGCCATAAACCCTATTGGTTACTGAGTTGGAAAAAGACCCGGCCTGTTTGTCGTTCCGATGTGCGGCCATAGCTGGTTAAGATGACCTGTTTAATATGGTTAAACACGGGTTTGGCCGTGGTTTCCCAAAGTCTAAAGCGTGAAGCTTGTTGCCTCAGTCCCGATTTTAGCTTTGGCCAGTTGATATGAATGTAGCCTTCATTAGGTTTTTGAAAAAGGGAAAGGTAAGTGGTCCAATCGGGTAAAAGCTTATCCCCTTGGTTTATGGTCAAGACCTTATCCATTAAGGCTGGCGATGAAGCCATGACGCCCAGGTGGTCAATCTGGGTATGCAGTCCTACCACCTGGGCAACCACTTCCCGCTTGGAATTTTGAGGAGAGCCTAAACTGGGTTTGAACAAGAGTCGGGCCAGCGCGGTGGTAGGGTGCCCCTGCAGGGTAAGGGTACTAACTCCAATTCCCTGACTTTGGGCGACGGTTTGTAAATGCTGCAAAGCCCGAGTTAAGTTTTCCGTTTGATCGCTCACAAGGAGCCAATCAGGTCGACTCCCTAGGGTCAACCCCAAAGCGGAATTATGGTTTACCGCCTCAAATAATTCATGGGTTGTATTGGAATCGAGAACCAGGGACAAATCTTGCTCCAGCAGCAGCTGAAGATGGTCAACGTTTCCATACCGCTGCCATAGGGGTTGCATTGTTGACCAGATCGACTCTGAACCCAGACCGACTACAGTCATCGCAGCCGTATCGGGTAAATAACGAACCGCTTGGGGTAACTCAGACACTAGCGTTGGGCGTGGCTCTAAACGACGTCCCGGGGCAGCCAAAAGGGCAATATCCCCCAAAATGCCTTCCCGGGTGAGCCCTAGGGACACTAATCCCCAATCTATAACGTCTCCGGATTCTTCTAAACCATTGAGATTAACGCTATTTAGAGTTCGAGACGATAGGTCCTTCAGCGCCCCGGCTGTATCAGGCAAACTTAAAGCCACCAGGCCAATTCTTTTGGCAGGCAGAACTTTTAAAGCAGACCGATAGCGCCAATCTGACGCTAAATTGTTGTCCTTTGACTGGGCCGCAGTCAGGGACTGACGCAAAACTTCAGGGTGATTCGCGACCAGAACAAATTGATTGGCCACTAGAGTGGTTGCTAGCCCATTTGCAACCGACGGTGAGGGTTTAGGTCCTGAGCTGTCTCCATCGCCCCACCGTTGGCCAGAGTAGATCAGGCGATTCCCTGAAAAATCTTCAAAAACTAAAGCATCCCCTGCAATGGCTCGATTTTGCCAAAACAGCTCTAGAACCACCCTGGCGGTCTGACTATCTTGACAGGAGAAAGCCAGGAGATATCCCGGATCGAAACCGTTTTGGGGATTTTGGTCAAGATCTGGACTGACGACAGCCGCGGTAATTTCTTCCCCTAGCCACGGTTGAATGTCTTTCTCATAACTTAACCCGCTACCGGCCAGTAAGAGCTGTTCAATCTGTTCGATGTCGCGTTGGGTTTGCTTCCGTAGACTGGGGGTGGTCAAGTATTCCCAAAGATCCGTGAGGCGATCTGGACGGGTTAGCAGGGAGGCCACCACAGTCGATTGCTTCGGGACAAACTGTAGGGCTGAAGGCACTGACTGGCCTCCCTGGTCAATTAAGACTAAGGGGTTACGTAAAAGCAGCCCCCCCAAAAAGACCAGACCTGCAATAAAAACCAGTCCGCTAACGACTGCTAGGGGAGTAATAAACGTACGGAACTTCATCGGCGCGAGAACAACCTAGGTGGCTTACAGCTAAAGTCAATTCAATAGAAACGCCGCAGGAACTCAGTGCAGCGTCCGAATCGACCGTGGTTCAGCGCTTAGGGTTGCGCTAAACCGGATCAACCTAGTGTATTGTCCTCTACCCTGGAAAAATGACGAAAATAATTTAAGCCTTGCAACATTAAATAACGTAAAGGCTGATCTCGGTTTTCCCATGGGAACGGCTGAATCGATGGGGTACCAGACTTTCCTACCTAGAGAAGTCTGGATCGATGCCGCGCCAAACCGCAACCAAACGCCCCTGTAGATCTACCAAATCTGCAGGAAATTCCATGACAGGATAGTTGGGGTTAGCAGGCTTCAGCAAGACTTGATCACCCTGGCGATAGAATGACTTCAGGGTTGTACCACTTTCTACCCGAGCCGCAACAATGGTCCCCTCCCGCACCGACTGAGGGTCCTTGACGGGGCGCATAATGACAATATCCCCTTCCAGGATCATTTCGTCTACCATGCTGTCCCCGGTTACTTTCAGAGCATAGTCCCCCGATTTGATGGGTAAACCATTCAAGTTGAGACGTTCTACATCATCGGTGAAAGCCTCGTTTACAAAGCCAGCGGCAATCGTCCCCAGGATAGGAACGCCCCTCATGTCTTCTTTAATCCGGATGGTTCGAGCCTGACCCTCACTCCATTCGATGTAGCCCTTGTTTTTGAGGTGTTCAAGACGACTTTGAATAGGGGCGGGAGACTTTAGATTCATTGCCCGCATCATTTGCCGAATGGAAGGGGAGTGCTGATGCTCTCGAATATAATCGACCAACCAGTCATACAACTCTTTTTGAGCGGGAGTTAGGTTTTCCATAGGGACGTGGCCGCAGCTTCGGATAACAGAGTACAGAACAAGTGTACCAACCCTTGCTTAATCTGTCCACCCTGTGAACCTATGTATCATTGCAGTCCTGCCAGAAAGCCTAAAGCCTCGACATGATGATAAGTGTCGAGGCTTTAAGAGATGCCTGCTTCAGGATTTTGGTTGGCTCAAAGTCACCAAGCTTTAGCGAATGTATTCCTTCAGAATACTATTGCGGTTAGGGTGACGAAGCTTGCGCAAAGCCTTGGCCTCAATTTGACGAATACGTTCACGGGTAACGTTGAAAATTTGACCAATTTCCTCGAGGGTCTTCATGCGACCATCGTCTAAGCCGTAACGCAACCTCAACACATCACGCTCACGGGGACTCAGAGTACCTAGAACGCTCTCTAAATCTTCCCGTAGCAGGCTCTTTGAGACTTGGTCTTCGGGAGTTTCACCATCCGACTCAATGAAGTCCCCCAGGCGAGAGTCTTCTTCCTTGCCAATGGGAGTCTCCAGAGAAATGGGAAGCTGGGCAGACTTGGCGATGAAACGCAGCTTTTCGATGGTCATCTCCATCCGAGTCGCGATTTCTTCCTCCGTCGGCTTGCGTCCTAATTCCTGAGAAAGGAGCTTGGTTGTTTTCTTGATCCTGGAAATTGTTTCGTACAGGTGAACGGGCAGGCGGATTGTACGAGACTGATCGGCAATGGCACGGGTGATGGCTTGACGAATCCACCATGTGGCGTAGGTGGAGAACTTGTACCCCTTTTCATGGTCAAACTTTTCGGCGGCTCGGATGAGGCCCAGGCTGCCTTCCTGGATCAAGTCCTGGAAGGATAGGCCACGATTCATGTATTTCTTGGCAATGGAAACCACCAGACGCAGGTTAGACTGCACCATTTTATCCTTAGCCCGACGGCCCCGACGGACCCGCAGCATAAAGGAATCATCGCTAAACTCTTCACCTTCATCCTGACGCACGGCGGCAGCCCATTCCTGGTCCGTGGCTTCACGATCCATGCCGTCTTCCAATTCGTCTAAGATGCGCTCAAGTTTGAGCAGATCGGCAATTTTTCGAGCCAGTTCAATTTCTTCCTCAGCTCTCAACAGCCGAATCCGCCCAATTTCTTGGAGATAAAGGCGAATGGAGTCTTCGGTGTAGTGACGTTTCTTAGTTTGAGTTCGACGGCGGGTAGCTTTGCCCTTCGGTGCCTTCGGCTGGGCCTCTCCCTCTTCATCTTGAGCGACAAAGTTGTCGTCACCATCATTATCGATGAGTACATCGATTTCGCTTTCGGGCTGGATGGTGCCGAGCAGATGATTTGCTTGGGTCATGCCGCGATCCTCGTGCTCCTTAAATTCAAGACAAAGGCTTTGATCAGGTTAACAGTTCGAAATGCGTAGATGCATCATATCCGGGAAAACCCTGATTCATTAGCAACAGCTAAATGCTATCGAATCTTTCTGAAATTGTTCAGGAAATCCTGCGAATACGGTTTCGAACATCTGCTTTGGGAAGGAGATTCCCGAACCCAGGGGTAGGATATCTATCTTTCAAAGCTCCACAATTCTAACTTCAATAACTCGAGATGTACCACCCCAAGTTCTAAGAGAATTCCCGGAAATCTGCCAAAACGCTTGTATATCAATGGAAAATTAAACTTATTCTATCTTCTGACTAGAATGCTCTGATAGAACAAAATAACTATTTTAATGACTAGATTGCGAAAATATATTGACAGGCTCAAGAAAATTGAGTAACAATCTGAGACTTTTATCGCGGCAACAAAAAAACTGGGCGAGTAGTTTAGAGCCTGCATAAAGCGTTAAGGGATCACAACATTTCTACAAGATATTTTCCGCACCGTCGTAAAACTACGTAGCTATTCTGCTTAGATGCCCGTACCGTCGAAGTATTCTTCGAAGACGCGATCTTGCAGGCGACAATGGGAGCCTTGTCCATCCGGGGTCGCCACCGTTACAAGCGCCTTGTGTACAAGCGCCTTGTGCTGGTCTTGCTGGTTTTCTTTGAGGGTTTGCAGATCTTTTTCTAAGGTTTCAATACGATTTACCAAGGCCCGAATGACCTGGGCTTCCGAATCAGGGAGACGTCCATGTTCCAGGGGGCCAACTCGTTCACCGGAACGGTACACGATGCGCCCTGGAACGCCAACAACGGTACAGTCTGAGGGGACTTCTCTTAACACCACAGAACCCGCCCCGATACGCACATTGTTGCCGATTTGAATGTTTCCGAGTACCTTTGCGCCCGCCCCCACGACGACATTTTCCCCCAGGGTGGGGTGACGTTTGCCGTTTTCTTTCCCCGTCCCCCCCAGGGTAACTCCCTGGTAAATTAGGGCGTAGTCACCAATGATGGCGGTTTCACCGATAACGACTCCCATGCCGTGATCAATAAAGATTCCTTGCCCGATGGTTGCTCCTGGGTGAATCTCGATACCGGTCAGGAAGCGAGATACATGGGAGAGCAAACGGGGAATTAGGGGCAACCCTATGTTCCACAGCCAGTGGCTGACCCGATGCAGGGCTAAAGCATGCAGCCCTGGGTAACAGGTCATGACCTCTAACCAATGGCGAGCTGCAGGATCTCGCTCAAAAACAATTTGGAAATCTGCGACCAGGCTTTTCAGCACGACAATCGAGGGGGAGACATCAACAAAATCTTTACCATCGTAACGCGATGGGAGTTAAATCGGATACCGCCCTTTAAGGGTAAGGTCCTCAGGGGGTGACGTTAATGGAGTACTGATAGCGTTGCCCCTGGTGATGGGCCCCGACCCAAATTTGATAGGTCCCGGCAGGCCAGTTTTCGTCGACCACCTGAGCATCGAGATTGCGGCGGTTGATATCTTCACCACAGCGCACGTCTTGCCCGTTTGGTCCTTGAATTAACAAGGTGGTATCGTTGCCGCCACTGTTCACCTTAATGGTTAAGGTGGAAAAATTCTGTTCCAATGTCAGAATATGATCGGGGTTTGTGTCTGCAAAACCCACGCATACATTGCCGTGGCGATCGCGGGGAGCAATATTGGAAATGGCAAAGAAACCGGTCGTGAACCCTGCGGCGCTGGCTTCAGATTGCCGTTGCGACAGGACCAAACTGTCAAAGTTGGCCGTCTGGGCCAGGGCCGACCCTAGCCCGCCGATGCCGACGAGGCTGGCCATGGCTACTTGAATAAATCTGGCAAAGGGGTCGAAACGGTTCATGACAATCGGCCAGAAAAGTTACACAGAAAAGTTACTACTATGCTGTTCCACTGACCGAGGGACTGCCCAGGGTGAATAGACAGAACTTTAAAGTGTCCTCAAAAAAGTGTCCTCAAATTAGATGTCCTTGAGTCCTTTAGTATAGATGTTCTCAAAATAGAACATATGAATTAGAGCATGCCATGGCACTGTTGATCTTGGTGTTGAGTACCTTAGCCGGTCTGGTGATAAGCACGCTGGTGATGAGCACGCCGCATCTCTTCAGTTTGCTGATTCCCCCCCGTTGGCTCGTGATGGGGGCGTTGCTAATGCTGATCACGGTATTCATGCGAGATTAGGTAGGGGCGACCACAGCCCGATCATCCCACAAGGGCTAGGGCTTCAGGATGACTCAGTGGTGCCGGATAACTCAGGGATTTCTCGGGCAGGGGGGAGCGTTTTGGCATCGCGGGTTTCGATGTAGCCGGTGTAGTAGGCTCCAGGCTCAATTTCCAGGGCCCCAGCCACGACATCCCCTTCCAATCGGGCGGTTTGACTCAGGGTGAGCTTACCTGTAGCGCATACCCTGGCCTTTAAGACCCCCTGTACGACAATATTGTCAGCTTTGACGTCTGGGCCTTCGATTAACCCTGAGGGAGAAATTTCTAAGTCACCTTTCACTTCCACAGTGCCGTGGATAATGCCGTCTACTCGCAGCATTCCTTCGGCATATAGGGTGCCTGAAAATTCGGTGTTCTGGCTTAAATAGGTGAGTGCAGGGGCTGGTTGACGCCTAAACATAAATATAAAAATCTTGGCAAGGTTGAGAATCATGGGTCTTATGGGAGCGCTTGGTAGGAAGCCAGAGGGGCTGACGAGGGAGTCCCCAGGGCTCCGGGCTGAGGGCAACTTTTATATAGTTGCCACCTCAACTCTGGGGCTCAGCAGGCGGGTACCGCTGATCAAAAGCATAGTCGCCAGCACCGGGAACTGTAGCGGTAGATCCCAGCTTCGGAAGTCGCCATGTTCCCGATAGCCGGTCATCCGCTGGGAGAAATCCGAAGAAACTTGGAAGATTTTCCAGCCCCTTTAAAAAGCTGGGGATCAATGTAAATAGATACTGAATTCACTTTAAATGCTTGATCCCAATTTTTGGGAGGCTGTTTCAAGGTCAGTCGGGAAAGCAGGTGTCGTTCCGGTTTTTGCCTGTGAGGGGGGCTGGACAGTGTCGTTTATTGCCCGGCAGGTTAGTTGAGGGTTTGGCTCCTGATGATCTAACCAAAAGGAGGGGCTGACCTATTCGCTACCCCTGCCAGGTAATGTTCGACCTTTGCCTGCGGCATTGAACCTATAACAATACGAAGGATAAGATTATGACTGCCGTTGACCTACGCTCTAAGTTCGAACAGACCATCGCCGCTTTCGAGGCAACAGACGTGGATTGTAAGTTGGCCGTGATTTGGCGGGTTTACGATACCCTGGGCCAGGCTTTTACCATGGTTGCTCCGGTCGCGTTGTTCTCCCAGGCGGTGCAGAATTTAATTCGACAACTGCAGAATGCCAGCCGAGAAGATCGCCCCTCTATTTTACGGGACATGGTGATTGGAGCCGATACCCGGTTTGCCCATGAATACCAGGGGTTGGACATCAATATGAAACTGGCCTTCTGGCACCGCCTCACCCACCAGACAGCCTTCTCCTGGTCCTGTTCCACCCAGAATCGGGAAGCCCTGGCGCTGATGGCCCACCTCGATACCATGGGGTTAAACGAACGGCTGCACTTTTTAAGACGGGTGCTGGCTTAGGGGTGAGCAACTGATAGGGTTCAGGTTATGGAGATCAGGTCTGGGCCCTGATCCAGGACAGCGGAGTCAGCTATTCCCCAACGAATAGATCCTGATTCCTCAGGAATTCCCTGTGGGCCACTGCTTTACTCAGCTCTGAGGTCATTCCCGGAGGGAAACACCCCGTCCGGGGATGATTTTTTAGGCATGGAAAAGTTCCCTGAACCCTTAAGCAGCGGTTAAGCTATCTGTGTAAGCCAGCCTGCTGAACCTATGATTCGTGTTGAACACCTGAGCAAGCGTTATCCCGTAGCGGTTAAACACGCCGGGCTTGGGGGCACGGTGAAACATTTTTTTCGCCGCCAATACCGGGTGGTTGAAGCGGTGCGTCAGGTTTCATTTCAGATTGAACCGGGGGAGGTCGTCGGGTTCCTGGGCCCCAATGGGGCGGGCAAAACGACGACCCTAAAAATGCTCACCGGGCTGGTGCATCCCTCCGAGGGGACGGTATTGGTGAATCACCACATCCCCTTCCAGCGAGAGTCGGCTTTTTTGCAGGACATTACCCTGGTCATGGGGCAAAAGCAACAATTGCTGTGGGACCTGCCGGCAATGGATTCCCTGCGGATAAACGGAGCCATTTATGGGCTATCCGACAAGGAATTTCGCTATCGGGTGGATGAACTGACGGAAATGCTTTCCCTGGAGGACAAACTCACCCAACCGGTGCGCAAGCTTTCCCTGGGGGAACGGATGAAGGCCGAAATGCTGGCGGCGCTGCTGCATCGTCCTCAAGTCTTGTTTTTGGATGAACCCACCCTGGGCCTTGATGTGAATGCCCAGGTGGCGGTACGGAACTTCCTAGGGGACTACAATCGCCGTTACGGGGCAACGATTTTACTCACCAGTCACTACATGGCCGATATTACCGCCCTGTGCCCCCGAGTGCTGCTAATTTACCAGGGCGAGTTAATTTATGACGGCAGCCTGGAGGGCCTGCTGGAGCGGTTCGCTCCCTATCGGGAAGTGCAGATAGAACTGGCGGAAAACTGCGATCTCGCCACCATGAGCCGCTATGGCGAAGTCGAAACGATGGAAGGCTGTACCGCCAGCCTGATTGTGCGGCGAGATGCCCTGACCAAAACCGTCAGTCAAATGTTGACGGACCTGGATATTCGAGACTTAACGGTGAGCGATCCCCCCGTGGAAGAAGTGATCGGGCGGGTGTTTGCCGCCGGATCCGTTCAGCATTAAACAGGGGTGTCACCGGGTCTCACCCGGACACCAAAGTAGGTCAGCACCAGGTCTGACTCACCGGTATTGCTCACTTCATGGTGTTCATCCGGTTCTACCAGCACGCATACTCCAGGCCGCAAGGGGTGAGGCTGGCCATCAATGGAGATGGTGCCCTGGCCGGCTTCCACAAAAAAGACCTCTGCCATGTCTTGATGGCTATGGCCGTTAGCCACTTGCCCCGGCGCAAATCTGGCCTGGGAAAAATTGGTGATGGCAGGTATATCGCCCTGGCGCAGCATCACCCGTTTCTTAATGGCCGGGTTATGGGAAACCGATTCTTCGGGAACTCCATGGAGATTCGTAATTTTCATACCCCGGCCATCGTTTTGCTAAAACAACTCACACTGACCGTGGTGACGCAGGAGATGATCGCACAGCACCAGGGCTACCATAGCTTCTACCATGGGCACAGCCCGAGGCAGTACGCAGGGGTCATGGCGACCTTTTGCGGCCAAAACGGTTTCTTCCCCCGTACGGGTTACGGTGTTTTGGGCCTTACGGATCGTGGCGGTGGGTTTGAAGGCCACCCGAATGATAATCGGTTCGCCGTTGGAAATGCCTCCCTGGGTGCCTCCGGACCGATTGGTGCGGGTGCGAATGGCCCCTGATTCATCGGTATAAAATTCGTCGTTGTGCTGGCTGCCGGTCAGCAGAGTACCCGCGAACCCGGATCCCAGCTCAAAGCCCTTGCTGGCCGGTAACGACATTACCCCTCTGGCAAGATCCGCCTCCAGCTTATCAAAGACGGGCATGCCCAGGCCCTGGGGGACTCCCCTGGCCACACATTCCACGACCCCGCCGATAGAATCTCCCTGATCGCGAATCGCTTCAACCCGATCAATCATTCTCACCGCTGCCTCGGCATCCGGACAGCGAACAATATTGCTTTCCACCTGATCCAGGGTCACTACCGCCGGATCTACAGTTCCTTCGATATCCTGAATCCGTTTCACGTAGCCAATGATTTCAGCCCCGGTGACCTGCCGCAGGATCTTCTTGGCAATGGCTCCCGCCGCCACTCGACCAATGGTTTCCCGCGCCGAAGAGCGCCCTCCTCCCTGGTAGTTTCTGAAACCGTATTTCGCGTCATAGGTGGCGTCCGCGTGGGAAGGGCGATAGGTGGTAGCCATCTCACTGTAGTCCTGGGGGCGGGTATCTTGGTTCCGCACCAGAATGGATATAGGAGTCCCTAAGGTTTTGCCCTGAAACACTCCCGACAGGATTTCGCACTGATCGGTTTCCTTACGGGGCGTAGTGATTTTACTTTGGCCAGGACGTCGACGATCCAGTTCGGCCTGAATTTCTGCGGGGGTGATTTCCAGGCGAGGCGGGCAACCGTCAATAACGACGCCAACGCCGCCCCCATGGGACTCGCCAAAGGTGGTAATGCGAAACAGATGACCAAAGGTATTGCCCATAGATTTGGTGAAGCTAGGAGTTGGTTGACGCTTTATCAAATTTACTGCAGACCCGCCGCCGCTGGCCTTCCTGAAAGCCATGACGTAATTAGAGGGAACCAGTACACCAGCCAGATTAGCTGATCCTACTATTTAGCGTCTTCAAGCTTCAAATAGTAGCGGGGGTTAACGGCCTGGCCATTGCGATAGATACCGTAGTGTAAATGGGGCCCCGACGACCGTCCAGTGTTGCCCAGGCGGCCCACAATATCGCCTCGTTTAACCCGATCTCCGAGGCGGACTTTGATCTCAGAAAGGTGGGCATAGAGGGTTTCGTAGTTGTAGCCGTGATCAACCCTGACATGCTTCCCGTAGCCGCCGCTGTACTCTGTTTTAACCACTACGCCGCCAGCCGTGGCCAGAATGGGTTTCCCCACCGGGCCTTTGAAGTCTATGCCCTCATGCATTTCGTAGCCCCTGCCGCCAAAGGGGTTTGTCCTCAAGCCAAATTCTGATGAAACTTCCGCCCTACCACTGATGGGCTTGCCATTGGGAAACGCCGCCTGTTTTTCTACTTCGGCGTCCAGGGTATCTTCCAGGGCCGGTTTCACGGTTTGATCGAGGGTGGCCTCCAGGTCAGGCATCTTCTGTTGGGCCAGACTAAACAATTGTTCGGGCGCAACGGCCCCTGCTGGTCCCCCCTGGGGAGGAATCGCAGCATTGTTTAAGGATGGGGCATTTTCTTCCTCTTCCGGTAACCCGGCTCGATTCTTCAGCACTTCGATTTCCGCATCCAGGGTGTGAAGCTGAGTCAAAACTTCTGTGGCCGTTTCGGTGAGGATTTGGTTGCGCTGGGCCAGGCGAACATTCTGGTAGAGGAGGGTGCCAATCCAGGCCAGGGGAAGCCCCACCAGCAAGAGCAAACTAACCATTACCACCGAGGGCCGTAAGGTCAGGGTAATGGAACGTTTGCCAGTGGCCGTAATTAGCACGGTGTAGGGCTTTAATTGACGAGGAACCATAGCAAACTATCGCTGGTGAAGAACTGGCAAACCTACGGGTCGTTTTTAGGTCCAGATCGGATTATATGGGGATCAAGGTATTTAGACAATTTCGGGGCTTGCTTAAAGAGGATGGGAAATTCTTCAGAAGCCTTAAATGGCGCTGCATGGCGGCTAAAATCTTTTCGAAAATACCAAGCCCAGCTCAAGATCTAAAAATAAAAGGATTTCCCGTTAATCAGGTCCGTGGGACCGCGTTGGACCTCTTTTTAGGGCTACGGCTCAGGACAACAGCACCCATTAAGTTCAACTAACCCCCAGGGACCCTCCAGGGCAATTCCCCACCCCTGAATACCGCATGGATCAGCCCCAGGGGATGGGAAGGGCAACAACCAGGGTCCCGTGCTTTGTAAATTTTTCTTACATTCACTAAGATCGAGACATTAGCTCACCCTTGGGAATTGGTCTTATGCAGGTAACCTGGCTCGATAGCAACTCCTGGCTGCTGGAAATTGCTGATCAAAGAATTTTGATGGACCCCTGGTTAGTGGGGCCCCTGGTATTCGGCAATCAAAGCTGGCTGTTTAAAGGGGAACATCCCCAGCCTCGTCCTTTGCCGGAGAATATTGACCTGATTCTGTTAAGCCAGGGATTAGAAGACCATGCCCATCCGCCGACCTTAAAGGCGTTAGATCGTTCGATTCCCGTGGTGGGGTCCCCCAACGCCGCGAAAGTTGTTCAAGAACTGGGGTATACCAGTGTTACGGCCCTAGACCACGGCGAAACCTTTACCCTGTCCGACACCGTTTCCATCAAGGCTGTCCCAGGCTCTCCCATTGGTCCTACCCTGCTGGAAAATGGGTACCTGCTTCGAGATCTACAGGCGGGAACCTCCCTGTTTTACGAGCCCCATGGGTTCCATAAGCCTTCACTGCAGCAGGAAGGCCCCATCGATGTCGTCATTACCCCGGTACTGGACCTGGCGTTACCTCTGGTTGGCCCTGTCATCCGTGGCCAAAAGGGGGCCTTGGAGTTAATTACTTGGCTGGACCCCCAGGTCGTGCTGCCCACCGCCGACGCGGGAGAAGTTGAATACAGCGGTCTTTTAATTTCTCTACTGAAGGCCGTGGGGGGCCCCAAAGCGATGCAGGCGGCTATCGATCAGGCGGGTTATGCCGCCAGGGTGCTTGAGCCCCAGGTAGGACAACCCCTCCCCCTGGATTTAACTCCCCGTTCGGCGGCCATTGCTTGAGATTTTATTAAGCTCGGCCAACCTTCGACTGCAGCCAATTTCCGACTCCAGGTGGGAGATTGACGATTGGAAGTTAAAGTAAGCTTTGCTAAGCTGACTTAAGTTTGATTAATTTAAGGACACGTTGAGATATGCCTTATACAACCGAAGATGGCGGTCGCCTGAATAACTTTGCCAACGAACCTAAGATGTATCAGGCGGAACCCCCAACTGCCACCGAAAAACGTAAATACCTCATTCTTGGAGTGGTTGCTGTCGCCTTGGTGGTTGGCCTGTTTACCATTGCGGTTAACGTGTCCTAACTGAAATACTTGGCAATTGCCTGAATTGGGAGTTGCCAGTTGAAAGAATTCGGCTGGGGGCGAGCGGGGCAATAGCCTGGCTCGCTTTTTGCTATGGCCTCTTTGAGGAAATGGCGTTCGACCCGTTACGGCTGTGCCTGAAGCAGCCGACAAGAGATGCAGCCGACCTGCTTACAGCCAAAACTTTTCCTGGATAGATCATGATGATGAATCGGCCCCTGTGGTTAGATGGTGCCACCGGTAGCGGCAAAACCGCCTGGCTGACTAAGCTGCTGGAAACCTGGGCAGAAACTGATCTGGCCCCAGCTCTGGCAACCGGCAAAAGCTTCCTGGTATTTGCCGCCAATGGGGATAACCGCATTCGTTTAGCCAACCGCATCGCCACAGAAACCCAGGGCCGTTTCCCGGTGGTGACAACCACCCCTAACGGCTTCATTCAGGGGGAAGTGGAGCTATTCTGGCCGATCCTGGTCAGGGCCCTGGGGCTTTTCCCGCAATTTCCCCTGCGGCTGCGTCCTGAAAACGAGCAGGAGTTGGCGACCCGATTTTGGCAGCCGAAATTTCTTTCGGGGGAACTGCTGATTGAAGGCTGGCTCGAACCGCAAACCGTACGGCGAGCTTTGGACTTTCTGCAATTAGCCGCCTCATCTGCGATTCCAGCGGAAGATTTGCCGGTGCTGCTGCCAGAAGGCATGCCCCCCGGCTTTGCACCGGAAGCCGTTTGGCGCAGTCTGGGGGAAGCTATTGTCGATTGGCGGGACTGGTGCCTGGAGCGCAGCCTGCTGACCTACGGGGTGATGACGGAACTGTACTGGCGGCACCTGCTGCCCCAGCCCATTTATCGAGAGAAACTGCTCAATCGCTTTTGTGCCGTGCTGGTGGACGACCTGGATGAATATCCAGCGGTTACCCTGGAATGGCTCCAGGTGTGGTTGGACGAAACCTGGCCCTGCGCTATGACCTGGAATGCCAAGGGGAAGGTGCGCCTGGGGGTCGGTGCTGACCCCGACCGGATTGAAACTGCCCTGAAATCCCAGTGTGAGGTGGTAGATCAGGGAGTTCCTGATCCCCAATCCCTGGCGGCTGAACGGGAAGAGAGCATCCTTACCTGGGTCATGGATCCCCTCTCCCTGCCAGAACCCCTGGACTGTCTGCAAACCCTGCAAACAACCTCTCGGGGAGAGCTGCTGCGAGATACGGCAGAAGCCGTAGTCAAAGCGATTCAGGGGGGTCAGGTGGAGCCCAGTGAGGTGGCAATTATTGGACCCGGCATGGATGCGATCGCCCGCTACACTCTGGCCGAAATTTTAATCAACCAGGGCATTCCCGTAGCCTCTTTGAACGATCAGCGTCCCCTGATCACGTCTCCCCTGGTCAGGGCTCTGCTGACCTTGTTAACCTTTATCTATCCAGGGTTGGGCCGATTGGCCGAGCGGGACGATGTCGCGGAAATGTTAGTGGTTCTCAGTCAGGTCCCGCAGGCTCCAGAAACCACTCCCTGGTTTGATACGGTGCAGATCGACCCCATTCGGGCAGAACTGATTGTAGATCACTGCTATGCCCCCCACCCTGACCAGCCGGAACTGCTCCCCGTAGAGCGATACGACCGTTGGGATCGATTAGGCTACAAAGCCACTGAAGCCTACAAACGCCTGCTGGCCTGGATCGCCCAACAGCAAGATCAGCGCCAGCGACGGTTAATCCCCGGCGTGGTGGGTTTTCTCGATCGGGCCATTCAAACCTTCTACTACGGCGGCAACCATTTACCCATTGACCAACTCACCGCTATCCGAGAACTCATTGAAACGGCCCAGCACTACTGGACTGTGGATGATCGCCTGAGCCAGGTTGAGCAGATTTTAGGTAACCCCACAGCGACTCCGGCGCGTAACTCCATCGGGTCCTTCATTCATCTGCTGCGGCAGGGAACCGTAACCGCCAACCCCTTCCCGGTGGAGTCTGCGGATCCTGCCCAGCGGGGGGTAACCATTGCCACCGTGTTTCAGTACCGTCTACAGCGGTTGCACCATCCCTGGCATTTCTGGCTTGATGCCGGATCACCCCGCTGGCTAACCGGTACCGATAACTTGTTTGGATTTCCGATTTTCCTGGGATCCTACGCTGGTCGTCCCTGGCGAGTTGACGATATTGAGTCTCTCCACAGGGAACGTTTGCAGCGCATCCTGCGGGATTTGCTGGGGCGGGTGACTGAGCGAGTAATCCTTTGCCACAGCGATCTCGCCGTTAGCGGGCAGGAGCAAATGGGACCTCTTTTACCCCTGGTAAGCGCCAACGCTGCAGATGCAGCCGCTCTGGCTGGGGGGTCAGCGGCAACTTGAAACCTTAAGGATTCGTTCTAACCAACCTGGCGGTTGCTATGAATAGTGGAAAATAAGGAGTGGGAAAGGTCGAAACAAAAACAAAGGGACAAAGATGCCGAAAAACAACTCTATCCCTTATCGGTTTTAAGGCCGGGTAAAGACTAGCTTTTCCCATACCAGACTCCACAGCTATAGCCACGAAGCCCTTGGTCCAGGGCGTTATCCCAAAAGGTGGACTTAACGGTAACGCTTCTTGCGGCGGGCAACAGCCTTACGCTTACGTTTCTCTTGAGGAGTTTCGAAGTGGCGGCGACGCTTCACTTCAGAGAAAATGCCCGCTTTGGAAACCTGACGCTTAAACCGGCGCAGTGCGGATTCAATACCTTCGTTTTCACCTACAACGACTTGAGTCATACTAAATCGCTTCTTTCTCCTTGATAACTACATTCGCTAGACGAACAAAGATTGTTAGGGATGGGTTTTAAGAATACCCCAATTCACCGTTAAAGACCGATTGCCCTTGAGCCACCTCCCCTGGGCTGTCGGTAATGGATTTAGACAGCATAATTTGGGCACATGTGCCCTCATATTTTTTCAGGCTATCACATAACTAGAATCCCTCAACACCATGGGGATAAAGTCTTTTGATAGCAGGGATGGACCGACCTGAAGCTAAAAACTTGATGGTCTTTAGCTTGCTTTTGGGAACTGCCACTTATCCCTATCTCCCCTGGCCGTCAATGCGGCAGCTTACGGGCAGAAGAAGTCCTATTGATGCCCCTTAGGCGGCGTAGGTCTTGGGCCAGGGGTAGGGTAATTGCCCGACGCAGAGGGATTTGCTCAGTCGTTGTTCACAGACGGCCTGTTCATCGGCGGAAAGGTCTTCGTAGGTAACATCCCGGCGTAAAACCATGCCGTTGTGACCGGCCAGGAAGCGGGGCAACTCTTCATACTCAATGGTCGCCAGGGTTTGCATGTCGTAGGTGGTGTAGGTGGTCAGGTCAGGATCCTCAAAATCCACATCCACTATGGTCAAGGTTTTGCGGGGGGGCAACCCACTGTCAATTAAAGGTCGGGGGCCAGATCCTAAAATACCGGTATGCAACAACTGCAACTTGCCGCGGTGACCGGGATAGTAAGCGTGATGGTGGCCACTGATGTAGGTGTGAACGTTGTGCCGCTCCAGCATGGCGCGGAGTTGTTCAGCGTTGTCCATCACTTCGCCGGGCCCATCTCTGCCGACGGCTACTCCATACAACGGTAAGTGGCTCAACAAAATTCTGGCTCTGGCCTGCTGGGCCTCGGTGCTGGACAGCGCCTTCTCTACCCAGGCCAATTGCTCATCGGGAATACGGCTGGAGGAACCATCCCAGGCCATAAAGAAAATGTCGTTGGCTTTAAAAGTGTAGAAGAAGGGGAAGTCGGATTTGTCGATAAACTCCAGCCCAGGATCGTGACTGGTCTGGTTCCAGTAGGCGCTGGCCAAATCCCGCTCCTGGCTGAACAGGAAGCCATTGTTCACGTTCCGGGCACTGGAGGCATCGTGATTGCCCATGGTGAAGCCGTAGGGAATGCCCTGATCCCGGAGGGGAGCCGCCACATGGTCATCAAACGCCTGCCACATGGCATTGATTTGGTCCGGGGTGAGGGCAGGATTTTGCCCCGCCACCATATCGCCGCTGGACACCACAAGGTCGGGCTGCCAGAAGGGCAAGAGCTGGATGGCCTGGTCCACTTCCGGGTCATAGTCGGTGGCACCGTAGGCACTGTTCAGATCGCTGATGACCACCAGACGCAGATCTTTCCGGGGGGGAGCGGCCATGCCCTCGGCAACACTATCGACTATCGCTTTAGTTTCAGGGGGAAGCTCAACCTGCGGCGCCGCTGAAACTTCTCCTTCCCTGGCAGAAGTGGGGGAGAGGGTTGAAGCCACCTCTGCAGGAGCAACCGCTGGGGGTTCTGAAAGCAGAACTCGCTCGGAGCAGGCAATCGCGATACTCACAACAATCCCCAGAAACAGACCAGTCAAAAACCGCTTGTAATGCATAGGAGGGCTGCCAAACTACCAGGCATAAACTTAACGCACCATGGGCGGGTTAAATGCAGGGTGTGACAGTTTTTGGCCAGGGGTTAGGGGGTCGGCGGGGGAAGCAAAAGTTTTGTTGCTAGGGGTTGAGCTTGCAAAGGGGAATAATAAACTGTGTATATGGATACAGTTTTGAGGAAATTTCCATGGAAAGGCATTCTAATCAAACCCAGCGGCGTCAGGTGATTCATGAACTGCGGCACCAGTTGCGCTATGCTCAGCCTTCAGAGCGGCAGCAGATTCGTCAGGAGCTGGACTTCTGGCAGCGTCAGCCCAGGTAGTTTTTGTGTGTTTTGGAGCAGTTTTTAAATGTCTGACCTATCCGCTTCATCTTTTGGTCAGCGAGATTTAAGTGTGCTGCTTAAAACCATGGCCCCCGTCCTGCGGGAAGAGGAGTTTGTATTCTGCTCCATTCCTGCAGACGGGGTAGTCAATTTAAGGGCAGTTCCCTGGGGATTGTTTCGGGAGGAAGAGGGAACCACGGTTATCTTGACCGTTGATCAGGCCATTCATTGTCATCTGCCCATTGCGAATCCCTGGCGGATGATTACCCTGACCGTTCATTCAGATCTACAGGCCGTGGGATTTTTAGCGGCTCTGACCCAGGCTCTGGCCAGGGCTAACATCAGCGTTAACGCCATTTCGGCTTATTTTCATGATCATCTATTTGTCCCCAGGGCCCAGGCCCAGGCGGCTATGGATTGTGTGCTAGAGCTTGCTAAAGAAGCTCGGAATTCATGAAGACGGGCAAAGTACTCTACCCCGATTCAAGCCGCCAGTTCATCGAGCTTAGCTTTCACCGTCTGGATATCCTGCCACATCAGCCATTTGGGACTGCCCTTTTCGCGCGATGGGTTCCGCAACAGATAAGCCGGATGGAAGATGGGCATACAGAGGCGACCTTCCCACTCCATCCACTGCCCTCGAATTTTGGTGATCCCCTTCTTTTCGCCGGTAATGCCTTTGACGGCGGTCGCGCCCGTGAGCAAAATCACTTTGGGATCAACCATGCGAATTTGCTCCAGCAGATATCCCTGGCAGGCTGCCATTTCATCCGCAGAGGGAACCCGGTTACCGGGGGGACGACATTTGACGATATTGCAGATGTAAACGTCTTTCTCGGTATCAAGCCGAACCGAGTCCAAAATTTTGTCGAGCAATTGGCCGGACCGGCCCACAAAGGGTAAACCCTGCTCATCCTCCTGCTGACCGGGACCTTCTCCAATAATGAGCAGCGAGGCACTGGGATTGCCGCGACTGACAACGACGTTGGTGCGCCCGTTGGCCAGTCCGCATCGCTGACAGTTGCTACAGTGGCTCGCCAGTTGCTCCAGGGAGTTGTAGATTCCTCGGGGGATCGGTACTGAACTGCTGGTGGGAATGCTGTGGAAGTCAATATCGTCGGCAGGGGTGACGGTCTCAGGGGCAGAAAACAGGCTAAATTGCTCGTCGGACATGGGTAGGGACACTCAACATTTCTCCTGGCAGTTTATTGTAAAGGTTCTTTTCCCCCGAAGCGGGTGATATGGGCGCAAGGATTCCTGGGTAGTCTTGGGAATGTTCCTTTCGATAGATGTGATTAGACCGGTTGTGATAGTTATTAAATCGTCCTGTGGACCCATGGGAATTGAGTCATCTTTCGCCACCATAAAACTCAGAGGCTGAATTGATCAGGCATGCCTCCCTTTAACAGAGCTTTAGCGGGGATCGTGGGGACTTTGTGGTTACTTCACCTGAAATCCCAAAACGCCGTTTAGTTTGGACATAAATCGCTGATTCCCAGCCAGCTCCGATTTGTACCTCCTTGCAAGCCTGCCCCCTGTATAGGCGCTGCAATAACCCAAACCGGCTCCGGTTTTTATAGGAAAGAGTTTTTGCTATGAAACCCTTCGTGACGAGTGTTGCTCGCTTACTGCAGCACAAACAACAACCGCTGAACAAACCCGATCTGCTGTATCCCTTACGGCAAAAGATTCTGGCTCTCCAGATCAAGACTCCCAAGCGGGCCCGTAAGGTGGCTCAGCTGATACCGGCCCAGTGTCCTTTTGAGCGGGATATCTTTCTCTTTGGTCGATTGGTGGCCCACTTCCCGCCCCTGTGCAAACTGAACCCCCTCTACAACGAGTTGGTAGAACTGCGGTTTCGCGCCCTGTGCTATTTGGCGGATGAATGTGGGGAAGATATCTCTGCCTATATCTAATTTCACCTTGACGGTAATAACGGACCAGTCCTGGCTATCGCTGTAGTTAGCTTCGTTAGGACAGGGTTATGAAGCGTATCCTGGAAGTCATTTCTGTGGAAACGGGAGTCAATTCACAAGCAATCGCTGAGTTTGAACAGGTTGCTTTAAAGCTGCCGGGATAGCGGTAAACTGCCATCACTGAACCATGAGCAGTCTTTGGCCACAGTTTGGTCATGTCACCTCCCCAACGTCAGCTTTTAACCCAGGTTGCCCGCTTATTTCCTGATGCGCTGTTTTATGCTCCGACTCAGGAAAAAATTGTCGCCCTGAGCATTGATGACATTCCCACCCCCGGGGATCGGGAAGATCGGTCCACACGATCGATTTTGCAGGCGATCGCCAACCACAACCGCACCACTGACCACCCTGCCAGGGCTACCTTTTTTGTCATCACCGACCATCTGACCCCGGGCAGCACCATCCTGCAAGAAATTCTGGCGGAGGGGCACGAAATCGCCAACCACGGCACCACCGATACCACGCCAGCGATTCTGCAGCCGGTGGAGTTTGAACGGCATTTTCGGGAGGCCCACGACATTATCACTGACCTGATTCAGCAGCCTTTACGGTGGTATCGACCGGGGCGCGGACTCTACAACCGGCAGATGCTGGCGCAGGTTCGCCTGTCTCCCGGCTACGAGTCTCAGATGGCCCTGGCTTCGATGATCCCTTTTGATACCTTCCCAACTCTGGATGACCCGGCCCTGACCACCTGGTACCTGTCGCGGTTTATCTTTCCAGGGGCCATTTTCGTCATGCATGGGGGATCAGAGGAACGCTGTCGTCAAACGGCTACAGCCCTGCCAACCCTGTTGGGACTTCTGGATGATCAGGGCTATCGGGTGGTGACCGTATCGGAACTATATGACCGGGTCATAGCAGGAACTGCTCCAGGGCCACAGCCACTCCATCCTGCTCCACCCCAGGAGCCACCCAGTCCGCCGCCTGCTTGACGGGAGTGGGGGCATCGCCCATGGCCACACCGGTGCCGGCGTAGCGGAGCATTTCCAGGTCGTTGAAGTTGTCGCCGACGGTCATCACCTGGTCGGGCTTGAGGTCCAGCAGATCCTCCGCCAGATAGCGCACTGCCTCGCCCTTGTTGGCCTGGGGATGGGTAGCCTCCACAAAATATTCCACCGAGCGAGTCAGGTAGAGATCGGTATCCGGATAGCGCTGGCTGAGCTTACCCAGAATGTCGCTGAGCAGGCCCACATTGTTGCTGAGTGTAAGCAACTTGGTGGTTTCCAGGGCGATGTTACCGGTCAAAAATTGAGACAGGTCTCCTGCGGTCACGGGCCGAATGCCTGACCGGGCGGCGTAGGCTTCTGTATCTTCAATGATTTGCCGCACGTGAAGCTGGTCGTCGATGTACAGGTGAATGGAAAGATCCTGCTGCGCTTCCATGGGAGCCAGAAAGGCGAGGAGTTCCAGGGCCAGGGAGCGGGGCAGGGGGGTATGGCGATGGAGGGTTTGGGTCTGGGGATGTTTGATGTAGGCGCCCTGGTAGGCCATTAGCGGCAGGGTAGAAGCAACCGTTTGGTGAAACCGCAGGGCCGACTGGTACATACGACCGGTGGCGATGGCAACGTCAATTCCCCGCTGCTGAACCTGCCGGATAGCATCCAGTACCCGAGGCGTAATCTGGTTCGATGCTCCCGCCAGGGTGCCGTCAATGTCGAGCACAAGCAGACGAATGTCAGCGGTCATGGTGATCCCCCAGATTAAAGCCGTCGTTGCCTAGTCTGTACCAAATCCAGGCCAAAAGCGTTTGCTTTCCCCAGGGAAGTTTCTGCTCTGGGCCCTGGACAAAGTTTATTATCCTGCGTCCAGGGTATTTCCTAACTTATCGGCGATGCCCTCGACCCAGGCTTCATCCTGCTTGGTATAGCTGCGGGGGGCGTTGGCGGCAAGGATCAGCGCCCCTGCCTGGCCCATGGGCTGACAGATGACCCCCTGGGTATTGGGGGGCAAATAATCGAACTCCACCCGACCGGGATAAACCTTCAGATCCACCAGATAAACCGCTTTGCCCTTTTCCAGCACCCGTTTCAGGATCGGCCCCGGAGTCACTTCAGGGTTGGGTCCCAGCACCCCCCGCCGCATCAGGACTTTTCCTGGTCTGTAGGCGACTACGGCACCCGTGACCGTATTAGTGAGCAGCAAATGGGAAGCCCAGGCCATTTCTGTGGCCACTGGCTCCGGCAGATCGGTAGCCAGGTCGAACCCCTCTTGTCCTTCTAAGACGACGGCTTCCGGCGGCACAGGCTGCACCCGCTGCCAGAGGAGCCCCGTCAGGATCAGTAGCGCACTGAGGATTACCCCCATCACATCAGACCTGGCCTGAAATTCGGTCAGCATGGGGGTGAGCAGCCGGTTCAGCAGCAGTAGGGAGCCACCCAAGATGCCTGCTGCAATGGGCATCCTGCGCAATACCCGGTTGGGATCATTCTGGGCCATAAACCTCTGTCAAATCTGTAGATCTAGTGTATCGTTGTCGGGTGAACCACCTGTTACCTTCCCTGGTTGCTCAGAAGTGTGAGGACTGGTTGTGCGCACTTTAGTTTTGTCGCTACTGGCTTTGCCCGTTGGTCTGCTGTCGGTCATCTTTGGGATGGAGGATGTCCAACCCCTGCAGGCATCTGGTCTAAGCGGATCAGAGCTGCAGTTTCAGTGGGAATCTCCCTGGATGGCTGGTCTCAATCTGGACCCGGCCCTGGAGGCGATTATGAACCAGTACCTGATTGGTCTGGAACGCAAGGGTTGGGCCGGATCCCAGCAAGGCATCTGGATTCAGGCCGGAAATAGCGCCATCGCTTCCCACCAGGGAGAGGTGCTGATGTCGGCGGCCTCTCTGACCAAGCTGGCCACCTCCCTCGCCGCCATGGAAACCTGGCCACTGGACCACCAGTTCGAAACCCGCATTGGCATCAGCGGCACCGTGGAGAATGGGGTGCTGTATGGCGATTTAATCGTTCAGGGGGGGAGCGACCCGTTGTTTGTTTGGGAAGAAGGGATCGCCCTGGCCAACAAGCTGCAGTCCCTGGGACTGAATCAAATCACCGGCAACATTCTGGTGTTGGGTGACTTCACCATGAACTTCGAGGAAGATTCCCAGGATTCTGCGGCGGACCTGCAGCAGGTGATGTCTACCCGTAGCTGGACCGGTGAAGTCTGGGCAGCCTACGAAAACTTGCCAGTGGGCACCCCCCAGCCCAATATTCAGGTGGATGGAGCCGCCCAGGTCGTTTCTCCCGCCATGGCCGATAGGGTCACAGCCTGGGTTCTGCGGCATCAATCGCTGCCATTGATAGGGCTGCTCAAGGCCATGAACATCTACAGCAATAACGTCATGTCTGAAATGATGGCCACCTTAGCGGGCGGCCCCCAGGGGGTGATAGCCAAGTCAGAGGCTGGGGCAAATATTCCCCCTGGGGAGCTGAGCCTGGTGAATGGTTCAGGGTTGGGCATGGAAAACCAGATGTCAGCCCGGGTAGCTGTGGCGCTGCTCTCTGCTCTGCAAGAAAAGCTTGAACCCCAGGGTTTTTCGGTGTCAGATATATTGCCCGTATCCGGGGAAGACATTGGTACCCTGATCGACCGTCGCATTCCCGCGAAATCTGCGGTAAAAACGGGCAGCCTGGCGGAAGTGAGTGCTTTGGCGGGCATGGTGCCCACCGCCGAAAAAGGTCCTGTGTGGTTTGCCATCATCAATCGGGGTTGGGCCCTCGACGACCTGCGGGTGCAGCAGGATTTTTTGCTCCAGGCTATTCAGAATCACTGGGGTGTGGCGGATGTTCCCCCACCGATGGCCAGCAAAGTGCGGATGCAGGAAGGAAACTACCGCTACGGCGATCCGGCCCGGATCCAGCCCATTCAGACGGCGGCAGAATAAAGCTTGTACAGTTCCGCGGCCATCTGCTTGGCACCCCCAGCCTGGCCCATGCGGTGACGACCGTTTTCAGCAATCTGGTGCAGCCGGGTACTATCCTGCAGACAGGCTGCCATGGCGGCCCCGACGTCTTGCGGATTGGACAACAGCATCACCGATGGCCCTAACAGCCGGGACTGTACTTCCGCAAAGGTGCGGGTAAACTGGGGCCCCTGCCCGGGAAAGGTGAACACCGGCTTACCAAGACCCACCATTTGTTCCGTTGCGGTGCCAGCGGTGGCAATGGCGCAGTCTGACAGGTGCAGACATTCGGGGAAGGCATTCTGGGTGAGTACCACCATGGCGTTGCCCCGGCTGAAGGTGGTATAGGAGCCGAATTGGGGGGTCCATCCCGCTGCCACCAGGGGATGTTTGAAGGCGGCCAGGTTGAGGGAGGGTGAGATCGCCGCCAGCAACCGCACCTGCCGTTCCGGAAAGGTTGCCCGGACGGAATCTATCGCGATTAGCAGGCGCTGCCAGTTGTCAAAAACCTCTGGTGCCCGAGACCCCGGCAACAGAGCAACGGTCAGCAGAGCGGGGGCCGGGGGAAAGGCTGCCGCCAGCTTTTCCAACTTATCAATGCAGGTATTCAGACCATCCATCATAGGATTGCCGGCATAGTGAGCGGGAATCTGCCACTGCTGCAGATGCTTGGCCGTCAGCTGGTCCCGCACAAACACTCTCTGGCAGCGGGGATGGGCCATGAGCCAGCGTTCCCAGGGGAGGTAAACCGAGCCAGACCATCCCTCAACCCAGGGACGTTGGGCCAGGGGACCGGTATCATCCCGCAAAAAGTATTCCGACTTAGCCGTACCGATAAAGCTGTACTCTGCGCCACTCCACCAGGCAAAGGCCAGGGGCACGATGTCGCCCACAGCCAGAATGTGCCCTCCGTTGTTTTCAGCCCACTGCCGTACGGTGGTCAGTTGACGGCGGGTGAGCGCCATCAAACCGCTGCGGATATCCCTTAAAGCCTGACGACCATCCATGTAGATAAAGCCCCCCGAAGGAAGAGTCTCCGCCGGTCCAGCAATGGGGATACCAACTTTACGATAGGTTCCGCCCTCGCCCACGATGGGCATGGCGGTGATAGAGGGAGCTTTCGGTAACCGCCTTAGTTCTGTTAACACCTGCACTGCAATGGTGTCTTCCCCATGGCCATTGCTGATGCAGAGTACGTCCATAATGGTTCAGGTAAAATCACTGCCGGTTTATCCCTCTTTTAATCAGTAACGAGTCATCAGTAACGAGGGCAAAGGAGTAACGAGGGTTGATTAGTAACGGGGAACGGAGGGATCGACCTGGATGGCATAGGCGTCAATACCACCGGTTAAATTTTTCAAAGTGGTGAATCCCTGTTGAGCTAACCACATGCACATCTGGGCCGACCGCACCCCGTGGTGACACATGACAACCGTTTCTTTTTCATAGTCAAACTGGCTGTGGATAGTGTCAGACCAGCGGCCAAACTCGCTCAACGGTAAATTCACAAAGCCATCGACCCTGGCCAGTTGCAGCTCACCGGGTTCCCTCACATCAATCAGCTGAAGGTCCGCGTCCCCAGTGGCGCGGCGTTGGGCAAACACTTCGACGCTGAGGGGCTCGTAGGGGGTGGAATTAGGAGAAGTAGCCATAGTCAACAATCATAGTACTCAACAAACTGCAGTGCTTATCTTCAACCGGTTCCGGCGGGAACTGATGCTTGGGTCTAACTGGGAGGCTCTAGGGATTTATGGAGGGAGGTAACCGTTTCTTTTGCCTGCAGCTTTTGCAGAGTTTGCCACAGATCTTGGGTATGGAGCCAGCCCACATAGCCGCCATAAAGACAGCGCCCGTGGGGAGATGCCACGAACACATGCTCAATGCCTAAAGGATTGCGCCAAACCCGAATGCTAACACCATCGTCCAAAGTCACCAGGGGAGTGGCCTTGCCAAATCCCCTCAGGTGGGCATCCGTCATGCCAGGAATCCCTCGAATGGTTTCAACGATGGGATGAACGGTAATCAGTTCACCCAGGGTTCCCCCCTGCCAGAACTGCTGAATTCGCTCAATCACCGAGGGGTGATAGCGCATGGCGGCATGGCTCAATCCGGTTAAAAGAACATATTGGGCATGGGGCACTTTTGTGCTTTCTACTGGAATGGTGCCGTCGCTGCCCTGACCAATGTCTCCGGCCAGCACCAGGGTCTGGATGTCGGCGGCGATGGCTGCAGCCATGGAGCGGCGATCTTTGCCTAAATCTGCCGCAATTCCCACTCCCATCTGCAGGGGGTCAATGATGCGCCCCAGATTGGCCCCGCCCACGGGAGCAGCAATGAGGGTCAAAAATTCTACCCGGCGCTGCCAGTCAGGGTGACGATGCAAAATCTCAAGCCATATCACCCCCCCCATGGAATGGCCAATAATTCGCAGGGGGCTTTCTGGATGCTCAACCAGGGCCAAGATAGCCCGTTTCTCAACCTCATGGATTAACGGCTCTATACGTAGCCAGGTCATGGCGTAGTTGAGGCTGGGGGCAATGATTTTGGCGCTGTCTGCCGCCAACTCTTTAGCCAACGACATCATGGCCCGGTTGTCGTCTGCCCAGCCATGCTGGGCAAAAAGAATGTATTCAGGAGTCATGGAAAACGGGGCAAGATGTGATGTCTAGATTCTGACAGGGAACTTTAAATAAAAGAACCCGCGGGAGGGGCCTGATGTCAACTCAAACCATGGTGGTGGAATCCTCTTCAGTGGCAAGGACTAGCCCAGGGGGACTGGCCATTTTTTGTTTCATCATAGGCGCACCTCATATTTATGGGGTGATTCAGTCCCATCATCGTTACCCTCAGTTGCCCGCGACACCCCTGAATGGCAAGAAAGCTGTTGCAGGTAAAATACTTTTCTTGAGAATAATCTCCATTACCCTCGTGGGTTTGGGCTGTGTGGCCGGGCTAGGGTGGGTCTACGGCTTCTAAGCCCTTTCTATGGCAGGGGATGGTGTTCCGCCAAAAGCTTCTCGACCCTGGCTTCATCAATGCGGGCATTGAACGTCTTTGCTTCATGTAAATCGCGGGTGGTTTTGGCCAGGCTCATGGTAGAACCGACCGCAAATGCCGTGCCCATGCCCATGTAGCCCTTTACCCAGGGGTCTACCGGTAAGCACAGAATACCGATAGACAATCCCCCCACCGACAAAACAAACGAGGCCCAGCTTTGGAAAATCCAGGCGTTGCTGTGGATCTGGTTGCGGTTAAATTCTGCCATGGTGAACTCCTTGTTTCTCTGCCCCACGGCGAAGCCTTGAGCCTGTCTCCGGCGCAGGGGAATTGATGAGTCCATCCTAGGGGGCCTGCATTGCCCAGAATCGCCTTTGAGGACAGTCCTTAAATTGTGTAGACTACCGTTCCAGGCGAAATGGGTTCAGCTCATCCAGGGGGAGTTATTCTGACGCTTCCGGCAATGGTTCACCTTCAGAAGATTCAGGCGTTTCGGGCGGCTCCTCTGACGCCGCAGGGGAGTTCGAGTTTGGCGGTTCAGCTTCGGCATCAGGAGACACTTGATCAGCATGGCCTGGGTTGGCGTTGCCGGTGGGAGTTGATGGCGCAGCTTCTCGGTTAGATTTAATCCCTTCCAGTAAGGATTCCCGATCGATACAGGTAGCTGCGTCATACTCGACGTTGACCTGCACTTGATACAGCACGGCAGGTTCAAGGCCAGGGGCCTGTTCGGCGTCATCGGTTTCAGGGGCAGCCTTCAGGTCATTTAAGGCGACCATCGCTTCCTGGTCTAAGAAGGGATAGCCGGAACTTTTTAGCACCTGGGGAAACAGTTCCAGGTCATCTCCCTCGGCAGTGGGTAGGGCCAGCAACCCAATCAGGGCATCGCTGGGTTCTGGGTCTAAACACAGCCGTTGCACATAGGGAAACTCCATCTCTATGGGTTCCTCTGCCTGGTCTAGCTCACCGGGCAGACGCTCTTCTAAACTGGCCTGCCAGGCTTCCAAGTTGGCTTCGCCTTCCTCTTCAGTGGTGTTTTCAGGGCGATAGGCCAGATCTGCTAGCTGCTGATCAAGGGGATTTGAAGCCGTCTCTCCCCCTTCACCATTCGCAGCGCTTAGCGGTGTAGAGCTCTCGCTTCCCGACTGGCCTTCAGGATTGGCCAGGGCCAGGTCAGAGGCCGTGGGTCCATCAAATCCATCGGGCTCCACGGTGGTTGTGGTCGAGGGTCCATCCTCCGGGGAAGGACTGGGTGTTCTTGTCACCTGGGGTACCGGTATTCCGTTAGAAAAGGTCGAGCCGTTGGGCAACGTCGAAAGGGGAGACCGGCGAGGTAAAAAGATAGAAGGCCGCTGGGGGGCTCGATAGGGGGAAATACCTACGGCCACCGACCCACTACCCGGTGTCGGCCGGGGAGAGGCAGGCCTGGCTGGCGCAACGGTTTCGGGGTCAGGGTTAAGGGGCAGGCTAGAGCCCGATGGCGGGAACAGCTCAAAGGGGTTGGCCTCGTCTGGAAAAAGGGAATAGGCAGAACCGGAAAAGTCAGGCAGTCGGCTCTGCTCTTCGGGGGTGAGTTCGATCAGGGGCACCTGCCGCCGCTCTTGCTCGGGAATATCGCCCCCCAGGGCATTCATATTCAGGCTGGAAAACGAAGGCCCGGCGGCAAACAGCGCCCCATGGAAACCCAGGGAAAGAATCACCGCGATCCACTGGGGTTTTTTGAGTTGTCTGCCCAACTGTCGGAAAAATAGAGCTTTATCCATACTTAAACCTTCCCCCTTGAGACCCGGCGATGCCTTTAAGACTAAACGGCAGTGATAAGAGTTCCTGTCCTACAGTAGCGAATTTGAATGGGTTCGTATGATCATTAGCGAAAAGTAAGGTAACGAAAGGTGAGGATAGTGAGACAGGTCCCGGTAGATGGTTTCGCCGGGCTGGCTGGCCCTCACCACCACCCAGCTTTGCTGCAGCAGGTGGCGCTGCAGCAGCAGGGTCCAGACCTGGGAATACACTGAACTGACTTTCATTAGCACCACGACTTCAGCCCAGTCAAGGGTCTGATCCAGATCGGTGATGCCATAAAAAGCGGGCAAAATTGCCAGCCGTTCCGACTGCATGGTGAGGGGAATACCCAGGGCATTGACGGCAGCCAGGGGAGAACAGACGCCGGGGATCCGGGAGATTTTTACCCCGGGATGGTTCGCCTCCAGGGTTTGGGCCAGGTAGGTAAAGGTGCCGTAAAAGCTGATATCCCCTTCGCACACAAACCCCACGTGCAATCCCCGGGCCAGGAGTTGCCACACCTCCCTGGCCGCCTGCTGCCAGGCCTGCTGCAACACCCCTTGGTCCGTTACGAAAGGAAATTCCAGCGGAACCTGTTGCTGGCGTGCCCCCAGCCGCTGGGCCACAATTTGCTGGGCCAGGCCAGGTTGGCCCTGGCGTCCTTTAGGAAAGGCCACCACATCTACAGCCTCTAGGGCTTTCAGGGCCTTAACCGTAATCAGGTCAGGGTCTCCTGGTCCCACGCTGATACCGGTAAGGGTGCCAGGGGCAGGGGCTGAACCGTTGGCGGTGGGGACGTTAGACACAATCAATGGCACCATTAATAAGGAAATGACGGCCCATAACAGATAATTTCATGGCGTTACCGACGGTGATTTTACCAGGCTATCTGGCCGGGGCGGCCCCCTACCGCCCGATGGAACAACATCTCCAGGCCCTTGGTTTTACGGTCAAGACCGTGCCTCTGACCCGCTGGGACTGGTGGCCTACGCTCGGAGGGCGTTCTATGGGGCCGATTCTGCAAAGGCTGGATCAAACCGTAAAAGCGGTGCTGGCGGAAACCGGGGCCGAACAAGTCAATCTAGTCGGCCATTCGGCTGGGGGATGGATCGCCCGCATTTACCTGGGGGAAAAACCCTACGCCGTTCATCGGGAGGATCTGAATCGGCAAAATCTGTGGGCGGCCCACCCCAGGGTGGCCACCCTGGTCACCCTGGGCACCCCCCATGTCAGCCAGGAACGATGGACCCGGCGCAATTTAGACTTCGTTAATAACACCTATCCGGGGGCATTCCACGCTTCGGTAAGGTACACCTGCGTAGCGGGCAAGGCCATTTTTGGCCAGCGTTGGCGGCACTGGTTTACCTACAACAGCTACGCCATTACCTGTGGCATCGGAGATTGCTGGGGAGATGGCATTACCCCCATCACCGCCGCCCACCTGCCAGGGGCAAACAACCCGGTCCTGGAGGATGTGTACCATTCCCCTCAACCGGGAGTGCTTTGGTATGGCAGTGCCGAAGTCGTAACCCGCTGGGCGGATGCCTTGCTATAGGCTAAGCCTGGGTAAAGAGGCCTGGCTAAGGACTATGGGTAGCAAGATAACAGTTTTGCGGATAACCACGGGGAGAGTTGAAGTCCGCTAGTTCGGGTTATATCTCCTCCAAACCGGGTTCCCGCTGGGGAAAAATCCAGTCCTTGAAAAGTTGACGCACTTCAGGATATTGATTGGGGTGTTCCACTACCGCCTGATAGTCTTCGACTACCGGGACACAATAGTTAGCGGTTCTGGGCTTAGCTTGCCGTAGCCAGGTGGAATGCACGGTAAAGCCAAAATCCATCTGGGGATGCCAGAGTTTACAGACAGGCCCCTGGCTCAGGTTGGCGGCATCAAATATCCAGACTTCGTTGCCGTTGGTTGCGTCACTTCCATCGCCGTGGTGAACAATGCAAAAAATGTATCCGGCTTGAGAATGGCTACCTTCATCCTGCCCCTGGGCGGGGATGAACTGGGGAGAGCCCACGGTAATGGTGACATCAAATTGGTAAGAGTCGGCGATCTCAACACGACTCTGGTCGGGTTTAGCCTCCTCTAATGGGGTAATGTGCAGGCGAATCAGGTTAGAAGGCCGCCCCGCCTCGGCAATAGAGTGCAGCAGGTCAACCCCGACCTGGCGATAGGGATAGTCCTGATAGAGATCTTCGATGTGGGGCTTGAGCAGTTCGCTCCAGCAGCCGATGCAGCTCCAGTATAGATTGTCGATCCGTGCGGGAGGGCCATGGCCATGGCCACCGCGATAGGCGTAGATGGCAGGGCCCCAGGTGAGTTGAGGGTCCATAACAAGGTCAGTGTCCTGGGGGCGCACCAGTTCAACGCCGGTCGGGGTTACCTTCAGGGTGGTACACCCCAAACGGCTGATGTCAGTAGGGCTGTAGATAATGCCGTAAAGCCGTTCAAAGGGATCGCCCTTGGTATCCAGGTCGTAGTCAAATTCAGTAATCGTCTCGGCCGCATCCCAGGCACAGACATGGGAAAAATGTAGGGTCAGGCAGTCATCGGGGTTGTCATAATCTACCAAAAAATGCGCCGCCTCGAAGGGCAGCACAATCTTTTGAGCATTGACAGTTGGACTTTTTCGTTTGCCGTTAGGGTCAGGCTGGGGAATCTTGAGATCGTGACGGCGAATGATATAGAGATAATTTCGAGCCAATTGGGGATGGTCGAAGATGCTTCTGACCCACTGTTCAATCCGTCGGCTGTTCCGGCTTTTTAAGGGTGGCAATAGTTCGTCTACCGCAATTTTGAAGGCCGTGTCGAGCAGCACAATGTAGTCTCTGGTAACGCCGATCTGGTGGATACTCTGTTTGATTTGAATCGGTCGTCCATTACATTGCACCCGCCAGGGTTGCAGTGGCCCTGACCCATCCCAGAGGATTAAATCCACAAAATTGCCGGTAAAAAACGTCAGCAAACCATAGATAAAGCGCCACAGTGTTCCCAGTAAAATTAGCAGTTTATCTTTGAAGGTTTCTTGCTCGGGGCTGTTGATGGGAGAGCTGGCGCGGGATACCTTAACCTCCAACGGCAGTTCCGCTGGGTCAGGCTCCGGGCGAAAAATCAGGTTTTTCAGCTCCTTCAGCAGGTAGGGAATTGGGATCAGCTGGGAAAAGGAATTTGACAGCGATCGCCCCAGGTTGACGGTAATTACTTCCCCCCCCTGGCAGTGGGGATCAAATACCGGGTGGGCCGAGGTCTGCACCGTTGCAAAGGCTGATGGGGGCTCCCAGGGCAGGCGGACAAGACGACTTACCGGCAGCCACTCGGTGTTCCAACCCATGGGGGTGACGGTAGCCAGGGTTGCCGGATCAATTTCGTAGGGGCGTCCGGCATCCCAGGTGACCAGCAGGCGCTCGCGATCGTCATCGGCAAACTGCATCGGTAGAAATGCCGTATTTAGCTGATTGCGAATGCCCAGTTTGCCCAGTCGGGCCACCCCAATACTCTCAAACCGCAGATCACGAGTGGAGGAACTGCCGTGAAACTGGGGGAGGGCATGGGTGGCAACATCGGCGTAGTAGCAGGGAGGCCGGACTAAACGGCAGGCCATAAACGCTCCGACTTCAGGCTGATCGAAGTCAAAACGATACACCATGCCGTCGCCGTTATAGAGCAGAGTTGTACCATCCTTGGAAGGAATTGCAGCACCATCCGGGGTGCGCGGAGAATTAACGGACCCCGCTGGCCCGATGACAAACACATGCCCCTGTAAGTCTGCTGGGAGGCTCCCATATTTAATCTGGAGCGGTAGCCTGGGTCCCTGGGCCTGACGATTAGGGTCGCCAAATTCAGCTCGACTGACGGTCATTACCGATGTTGGGAACCGATTACGAAGCGAGCTGGCCACCATCCCATAACTCCTGGATACAACCTGAGATGGCCGTAAGATTACCATAGGCTGGTAAATCTAAATGTGATATGACGCTCAGCCTAAATCGAAGAAACCACTGAGATTATGAGGGAAGATAGATTGAGATATTTTTAAAGGGCACTGCTGCCCCTCCAGTGTGTCCCCAGCCCTATGAGCCTACCTTCAGAGATTTCACTGCCGGGCTATCGCCCCCTGACGCAGCTTTATGAATCCGCTAAAACCCTGGTCTATCGGGGGCAGCGGCTGGAAGATGGACAATCCGTCGTGCTCAAAATCCTTCGGCAAGACTATCCAACGCCCCAGGAGATTGCCAGATACCAGCAGGAGTACGATATCACCTGTCACCTGAAGGGGGATCAGGTGATCAAAACCTTTGGGCTGGGGCAATATCACAATACGGTGTTTTTAGTTCTCGAAGATGTGGGCGGCGAGTCCCTCCAGGAGGTCATGGCCCGAGAACCGCTTTCCCTACTGGTCCAATTAGAGGTGGCCATCGCTGTTACCGCCGGTCTCCACACCCTGCACCAGGCCAACGTCATCCATAAAGACATAAATCCGGGCAATATTGTGCTCAACCCGACAACGGGGCAGCTCAAGATTATCGATTTTGGCATTTCCACCGCCTTGCCCGAGGCCACCAGTCAGACGGAACGCCCCGAAACCTTAGAAGGTACTCTGGCCTATATTGCCCCCGAGCAAACTGGGCGGATGAATCGTCCGGTGGACTACCGGACAGACTTTTACAGCCTGGGGGTGACCCTCTACGAACTGTTCACCGGGCAGCGACCGTTTGGGGGGCAGGATGCCCTCGATCTGGTCTATGCCCATCTGGCTAAACCCGTAGAGCCGCCCCATTGCATCAATGCCAAGCTGCCGCCAGTCCTGTCCGAGATGGTGGTGAAGCTGCTGGCCAAGAATGCCGAAGATCGCTATCAGAGTGCTTTGGGGCTGCAGGCTGATCTCAAGCGCTGCCGCGATCAGCTGGCGGCGTCCGGGCAAATGTCAACCTTTGCCCTGGCAGAGCATGATCACAACCCCCAACTCCAGATCTCGAAGAAACTCTACGGTCGCCAGCGGGAAACGGCCCTGCTGGAGGCGGTGTTTGAGCGGCTGAACCAACCTGAACCCAGCCCTGAAGTGGTGTGGATTGCCGGTCCAGCAGGGCGGGGCAAAACGGCGTTGATCCAAAGCTTGTATACACCTTTAACCAAATCTGGCGGCTATTTCATCCAAGGCAAGTTTGAGCAACTCCAGCGGGGAACGCCCTATTCTGCCATTTTGCAGGCGTTTCAGGGGTTCGTAGAACAGTTATTAACCCTGGAGCCTGGGGCCCTGGCCCAGGTGAGAGCGCAGCTCACCGAAACCCTGGGAGACAATCTGGGGGTGATGGTGGATGTGCTGCCCGAACTGGGGCTAATTGTGGGAGAGGATGTGCCTCCGGCCCCGGTCCTGGAACCGAAAGCTACTCAGAACCGCTTTCATCGGGTGGTGCGGCAGTTTATTGGTCTCTTTACCCGAACCGACGCTGCCCTGGTGATGGTGCTGGATGATCTCCACTGGGCCGATGCCGAAAGCCTGGAACTGCTGGAGTATTTGATTGACCCTCACAGTGCCGATCGGTTACTGCTGGTGGGGGCCTATCGGGATGATCAGGTCTCCCCGACCCATGCCCTGGTGCGTACCCGGAAAGCCCTGGAGCAGGCGGGCGTTGCCACCACCACTATTCCTCTGGAGACTCTGCCCGTTGAGGCGGTACAGGCGTTGCTGACCGATACCCTGAGGCAGCCGACCGGGACTGTGGCCGATCTGGCGACGGTCGTCCTCACCAAAACCCAGGGGAACCCGTTTTATATGGCCGAATTTCTCCGGGCTCTGGTGAATGACCATCACCTGTGGTTTGACAGTCAGGGGCGCACCTGGTGCTGGGATCTGGACCGGATTCAGCAGCGCAGCATTACCCAGAACGGTGTGGAACTGTTGACCGCTCGCCTGCGACGGTTAAATCCCGAGGGCCAATCTCTGCTGCAGCTGGCCGCCTGTTTGGGGAATCGGTTTACCCTGGCGATGCTCTCCACCATTGCCGAAGCCGAACCGTTATGCGTAGCCCAGCATTTACACGAGGCCGTGCTAAGGGGTCTAATTGTGCCCCTCGATCCCAACTACCGGGGAAACCCAACCGCCGCCACCCTGGTACCTGAGCTGGCCTATCGCTTTGTCCATGACCGGGTCCAGCAGGCCGCCTATGGGCTGAGGCCTGAGGCCCAGCGACCCATGACCCACTGGCAAATTGGCCGCCATCTCTGGCAGCAGGCCAGCCGAAATGCCCCGCCTCTGACCCACCTGCCCCTGCTGTTTGATATTGTTAATCAGCTCAACCTGGGGAAAGCGGCGATCCAGACGGCTTCCCTAGCGGACCAGGACCGCTGGGATTGGCGACATCTGAATTGGCTGGCCGGACAACAGGCCAAACAGTCAGCGGCCTTTGCCACTGCCCTGGAGTACCTGCTCGTGGCGGTGGATCTAACCCGACCGGAGGATTGGCAGCGGGACTACCCTGGGACGCTGGCCATGTTTAAGGAGGCTGCCGAAGCCGCTTACGCCAGCAGTGAGTACGATTGTCTGGATCAGATCGTCGAGACGATTGTGGCCCAGGCCAGGGATGCGCTGGATACGGTCCTGCCCTATGAACTGGTGCTGCAGGCCCGCATTGGTGAAAATCGGCTGATCGAAGCCATTCATTTAGGCCTGTCGGTGCTGCGGCAGCTCGATATCCCCCTGCCAGAGCAACCCTCCCCGGAGGATATTGGTGCCGCCGCCGCCGCCGTTCAAGCCGCTCTGGATGGGCGGGACATGGCCGCCCTGCTGCAACTGCCGCCGATGACCGACCCAAAATCCCTGGCCGCGATGGGGATCCTGGGAAAAATTTTCCCCCCGACCTACTTCGCCATGCCCCTGCTGGTGCCGATAGTGGTATTCGAGCAGGTGCGGCTCTCCCTGACCAGGGGCAATATGGCCCTGTCGCCCCTGGCCTATACCTACTACGGCATTTTGCTGTGCAGCCAGTTTGGCCAGGTGAACGCTGGCTATGGCTTTGGGGAAATGGCCCTGGCGTTACTGGCCCAGCAGCCCCCTTCAAAATCGGTGCGGGCGCGCACGGTGATGACCGCCGTGGGGTTTGTCAAACACTTTAAAGAGCCGATTCAAGGGAACCTGCCCAAACTTCTGGAGGCCTACCAGTGGGGGCTGGATTCCGGCGATCTGGAAATCTCCGCCCATGCCGCCAGTATGTACGCCCTCCATGCCTACCTGGTGGGCACCCCCCTGGAGGAACTGAATCAAACCCTGGCAGATTACTCCCAGTCGCTGGTGCAGCTTAAACAGGCCGCCGATTTGGACTTCATCAGTATCTACCGCCAGGGCCTGCTGAACCTGATGGGGGATAGCCAGGATCGCGGCCTGCTGGTGGGGCAAGCCTATGACGAAAGGGTGAAACTGCCGCTCCATGAACAGACGGGTAATCGCTCGTCAATCTTTCTCACCTATTTTGTGAAAAGTCTCCTGGGCTATATGTTCCGGGAGATTCCAGCGGCATTGCAGCATACAAACATCGCTAAAAGCTACCTGGATGCGGTGACCGGGTCCATTAACGTCGCCGTATTTTACTATTTCGACTCCCTGATTCGACTGGCGGCCTGCGCGACGACGCCAGATCCCACCCTGCTCCTGGAGCAGGTGAGCCAGAATCAAACCCTGCTGCAGGGGTGGGCCGATGCCTGCCCTGAGAACCACCTCACCTGGTTTTTGCTGATTGATGCAGAATATCAGCAGGTGCTGGGGCATGCCGTCGCTGCCATGGACGGCTATGAACGGGCCATTCAGCAGGCGCAGACCGTGGGTGCCCTGCACGATGAAGCCCTCGCCTGTGAGCAGGCGGGCCAGTTCCATTTAGATCAGGGCCGCTTTAGGGTGGCCAGTGCCTACCTGCTGAATGCCCGCCATGGCTATCTGCGGTGGGGAGCCGATGGCAAGGTCCAGGATCTCGACCGTCGTTACCCCTTCCTGATCACCCGGTTCAGTGGCCCCGGTAATAAGCGCGACGCGATGACCACCGCCAGCGATGACGTATCCACCATAGATGTGGATACCTTGCTCAAGGCAACCCGGGCCATCGCCGCTGAAATTGTGCCCGAACACCTGTTAGCAACGCTGATGCGGATCGTGCTGGAAAATGCCGGTGCCCAGCGAGGTGTCCTCATCCTGCCCCGGAACGACCGCTGGTGGATTGAAGCAGAAGCCTGGACTGATGCCATCTCAGTGCAGTCGTGGCCCCTCGATGGGGCCACTGAACCCCAGGCTAAAGTACCCCTGGCTGTCATCCACTACGTGATGCGAAAGGGTACCCGGGTGGTGCTGGATCGGGCCTGGGAGGCGGGACCGTTTACCCAGGATGCCTACATTCAGGCTCAGCAAACCCAGTCCCTGCTGTGCTTGCCGCTGCTGCACCAGGGACAGCTCAATGGCTTAATCTATCTGGAAAATAACCTGGCCCAGGGCATTTTTAACGCCAACCGGGTGGAAACCCTGCAGGTGATCGCCGCCCAGGCCGCCATCTCTTTGGAAAACGCCCGTCTGTATCAGCAGTTGGAGGACTACAACAAAACCCTGGAGCAGCGGGTGACGGCCCGCACCCAGGAGCTGTCCCAAACCCTGGATGTGCTTAAAGCAACCCAGGCTGAGTTGGTGATTGAAAATACCCTGCTCCGTAACGACGCCGATAGCGCGGCTAACTACGTCTATCAGGTGGGGGGCAATCTGCCCATGGATGCGCCAACCTATGTGGTGCGGCAGGCCGATCGTCATCTCTACCAGGCCCTGCGCCAGGGGCGCTATTGCTTTGTACTGAATGCTCGCCAGATGGGCAAGTCGAGCCTGCGCATTCAAATGACCCGGCGGCTTCAGGCCGAAGGTCGAGTCTGCGCAACGGTGGATTTGTCCATTATTGGCAACCGGCAAACCACCCTTGAGCAGTGGTATGCCGGGTTTACCTATGCCCTGGCCAGCAGCTTAGATTTGCTGTCGGCGGTCAATCTGCGTCAGTGGTGGAAGGACCATCGCTTTCTACCGCCAGTACAGCGGTTAGGGTTGTTTGTGGAGCAGGTGGTGTTGACCTCCAGGGCCAAGCCTATTGTGCTGTTCATCGACGAAATCGACAGCGTCTTGAGCTTGAACTTCCCGGCAGATGACTTTTTTGTGTGGCTGCGATCCTGCTTTAACCAGCGGGCAGAGAACCCCAACTACCGGCGACTGGCCGTAGTGTTGCTGGGGGCGACCACCCCCAGTCGGCTGATTAGCGACCCCCAGCGGACGCCGTTTAACATCGGTCAGTCCATTACCCTGAATGGCTTCGCCCTGCACGAGGCGCAGCCGCTACTGTATGGCCTGACGGAACAGGTGAACCATCCCCAGGCGGTGCTGGCCCAAATTTTAAGCTGGACGGGCGGGCAGCCTTTTTTGAGTCAGAAGGTTTGTCAGCTGATTCGCCAGCTCAATGCTCCCATCCCCGAAGGGGCAGAGGCGGCAACGGTGGACCGGCTGGTGCAGGACCACATCATTAACCAGTGGGAAGTCAATGATGATCCGGAACATTTGAAGACCATTCGCGATCGCATCTGTAGCCAGGGGGAGCGGGTGGAACCGCTGCTGCACTGTTATCAGCAGATTCTGGAGGGAGAACCGGTGGAGGTAAACGGCAGCCTGATTCAACAAGAGCTACTGCTCTCGGGGCTGGTGGTGCAAAAGGAGGGACAGTTGGCGGTAGCCAATCGCATCTATGCCACAATTTTTGGCCCCCATTGGATTGCTCAAACTAGCCGGCGTAACCCTCTTGCCCTGGATATGACCACTGAGGACAAGGACGGCTGAAGCAGCGGTAGCCACGGAGTCAATCACGGGGAGTCAGTGGTTGGCTGGTCAGGGGATTGACCAGAGGGGGTTGACTCAGAGGAGTTGTTATCAGTCGAGTCTGGTGCGGGCTCGGAGGGGTCAGGTACTGCTGCGGTCGGTTCGGTCAGTTGAGCATTCTGCTCCATTTTCTTGACCTCAGCATTCGCCCCATTTGCCTCAGTGGGCAAGGATCGCTTACTGGCCGGATGGGCCGGTGGCTGGGGCTCCGTTGTGGGGCCAGGAATCGGCACCTCTTCCACCGTAGGCAGGGTTTCTAAAACGAGTTTTTGGGGTTGGGTGCCCCCGGAAAGCCGTTTTAGCAGTTTAGGTTTAGCATCATGCAGCAGGTAAATGATCCGATCGCCCACCTTCCAAGACTCATCTCCCACGGCTACCTGCAGCACCCCATCCCGCTCAACCAACAGGGGTACCATTTCGCCGCTGCGAATCAGAGCCTTCAGGTGAGCTTCTTGAAATAGGGTTTCGGAGTCCCGCAGCCAGGTTTCCCCCAGCCGCACTTCTCCATCTTTGATATAGGTGTTCCATTTTTTCAGGGGTAGCTTTGGGGTAGTGGCATCTTTGAGCTGACCCTGGTTCGGCAGGTCACTGAAGTCCTTGTCCTTGGGCAAAACGGCGATCACCTTAGGCGGCTCAAATTCTTCCAGCGCCCGCTGGGCAACCACGGCATTAACTTCGCCATTTTTGGTCATGGCCAGGAAGGTTCCTGCCCGGACTAAGCCGGCCTGTTCCAGGGCATCCCGATCCAGGGCACTGCTCACCATGACATTAATACCTTCCTGCCTGGCGGCTTCGCAGGCGGCCTCGTCGGTGTCAATCAGCATCACCGGGTCGCCATTTTCCTTAATCAA
>CAZPYG010000013.1:0-65718 GCA_964590465.1 uncultured bacterium
GGTCGTGGAATTTCCATTACGATCTGTTGATTATAATGGCTTGGCCGTTGTTAAGTGGGTAATCAAGATTATGGTTGATAAAAATAGCTTTTTTTCTCTGGCTCGGCTGAAAGAGTTTGGTGTTGAATATGTAGTAACAGGAGTTTTTGCTCCCCTGCCAACTCCCATTGGGTCCTTCATTCGGAACATTTTCTACAAGTTAATTTTGAGGGAGATCGGTGCCGGGGTTTATCTTGCCCCAGGGGTGCGGCTGATTGGCACGAAACATATTCAGCTGCATCAGCAGGTAAGAGCCCGGGAGGGAGTTTTCATCCAGTCATTCGGCAACCCCATCACCTTGGGTCAAGGGGTACAGATTGGTCGTTATGGAGCCATCAGATCACTCAAAGGCCATGGTGGATCTATAGAAATTGGTGAGCAGACTTCAATTGGTTTTTACACCTACATTGCAGGTCCGGGGAAAATCAGCATCGGTAAACATTGCTTGATCGCCATGCATGTTTCTATTAATGCCAACAATCATAATTTTGGCGAAATCGATGTTCCCATTGGCAAACAAGGCATGACTTGTGAGGGGATTACCATTGAAGATAATTGCTGGATAGGGGCCGGGGCCCGCATCCTGGATGGTGTAACCATCGGTAAAGGCAGTGTCATAGGTGCGGGGGCGGTCGTTAATAAAGATGTTCCTCCCTATTCCGTCGCGGTAGGGGTACCGGCAAAAGTCGTTAAGCGCTACGCCCAAACCAACCATCCGGCGGGCGAGGTAGTATCTATGCCCAGATCAAATTACGAGTTGACTGCAGCTCAATTTTCGGACTCTAACTAAACCTGGGTAAAGCCTGGAGGTGGGGTTTTGCCTTAGAGGAAACTCTATATCTCCAGCTAGACTTGGTGGGTTTGGTTGGGAACTAATCTTGAATCCTGGTAAAACAAGTTTTGTTTTGTTGAGGTCTACCTGATTGCAGCAGTGCTTGCGGTTTTAACGTTAATCCGGTTTCGTTATTTTTGGATCTTTAAAACTTATAGGCACCTCGAGAAATACAAAACCTGTTGAGAATGAAAACATGATTTCAATGGATCTAACTCTCGTAGATTCGCAATAAAGCCATTAATCAAGGTACCCTTATTTTTCTTATTACCAGTCCCTTTTTTATTCCCAATCCACCCGTTGGATACGCTCCACATAGTCCAGGTTGGCCAACTCCATCAGCACCAGCCGAAAATCTTCCTGGTGGGTGTTGCCAATAACCAGAGATTGATCCTCTGTACAACCGATGCGGCCTGGACTGTCAGGAAACACACTGATCGTAGAATCGATGGTTTTAACTTCCAGAGCATAATCATTCCCCTCGGGAATACAGAATTCATAATCAAGGGAGCGCTTGCCGTCAGCAGGGCCATACAGCCCGTTGTCATCAAATTCATCCAGGTCAAAGGCAATTTTATCAGCGGCTGAACTGCTGGTATCGGATGAGGGCATGGTCTGACATCCGGTCAGCATCATTCCTCCTAATGTCAACGAGATCAGGAACTGAGGCAGACTCGCAGCAAACATAGCAGACACCTATGGAAGAACGCAAAAGGGCAGACAACCTTGACCAGGATACTTCAATTGACTGTCAAGCCCTGGATGGACAGGGCTGAAACGGGACCCGGCAGCGCTTTGTTCTCAAAGTCCCCGTAGGCAGTATCAATCTGTTTGGCTCGGGTCTCTAACCATCCGAAGCCCCACCGCAGGAGATAGAGTTGGCGGAAGACCTTCTGGGGATCAACCAGATGGGTCGTCGATGGGGGGACTCGCATCTCCTTGAATACCAACCCCAAAGGAATGGAGATCTGATCCTGCAGCTTCAGTAGACGGGCGAATAGGGGGCCGTAGGCCGCCATCAAAGAGCCAACTCCACCCCTGGCCTGCCCCCAGCCCATGAAAGTCAACCCTTTATAGTCGTCTAAAAAAGACCCTCCGTAGCACTGCACCACTGACCCTTTAATCCGTTGCAGTTCCGGCGGCAGAAAGGGAAAGGCTACATGAAATCCGGTGGCACAGATGATCTCATCCACCGTTTCGACACTGCCATCGACGAAGTGGACCTGGTGGCCATCCAGGAAATCTACCCCGGGTTTGGGAGTAATTCGGCCATGCTTCAGGTAATAGGGGACCTCGTTGTTGAGGGTAGGGTGCTTTTCAAAAATGCGGTGCCTGGGTTTGGGCAGGCCGTAGCTGCCATGGGTACCAAAGGTCAGGCGCACAATCCCATAGACCAGCAGCCGCTGGAACCACTCGGGCATCCAGATTTTTGCCAGGTCCGCCACCGGAATTCCCGCAAAACTTTTGGGGATGAACCACACCGAATCCCGCATACTCAGAAATGCTTTCTCCCCTACCCGCGCCGCCTCTGCCGCAATGTCACAGGCCGAGTTGCCCCCACCGATTACCAGCACCCGCTTGTTTTCAAGCTGGCTGGGTCGATGGTAATCCTTTGAATGCAGAATTGGACCGGCGAACGTTCCCTTAAAATCTGGGAACCGCTTAGACCAGTGGTGTCCATTGCACAGCACCACACCCTTGTAGGTCCGCTTTTCGCCATTTTGAAATGAAACCTGCCAGAGATTATCCTCCACCGGTTGAATATAAGTGACCTTCCGCCGTAGCTCAATGGTGTTTTTGAGCTGAAAATGATCGGCAAACCGGTGGAGATAGTGATGGATTTGTTGAGCACTGGGGAAGGGGGGATAGTCCTCCGGCATGGGGAAATGGGTGAACTCTGTCACGGTTTTGGAAGAAATAATATGGGCCGTTTCATAAACCCCATGGTGCCAGTTGCCGCCAATGTCATCGCTGGCATCCACCTGGTCATAGGGAATATCCGCTGCCCGAAGGGCCTGGGCAATACCTAAACCCACGAAGCCAGCACCGAGAACGAGTTGTTTATCTTTGGTGTCAGTCATTGCAAGTGAGCGTGAGGCTGCAATAGAGCAAGTAAGCAAGCTGGAGAATGGGAGAATGAAAGGGGTGGGTACCGGGTACTGCATTTCAATGCTATGCGGCACCCGGTCAACGGCATTCAGCCCCTAATACCTGAAACCATAAACCCTCCTTGCCCTTCACTGCCTGGCCTGCACTCTCCGACTACCGCACCTTCTCTCTAAGTGCCAAAGGTCCGGTCCCCTGCATCACCAAGACCAGGCACAATAAATCCTTGATCATTCAACGACTCATCAATCGCTGCCGCAAAAACCGTCAAAGCAGGATACGCCTCAGCCAACTTTTGCAATGCCGGAGGGGCCGTCACTACGGAAATAATGCGTACCGCTGCCGGGTCAACTCCGCGTTTGGTAAGTTCTTCCATCATAGCCATGATGGTGCCTCCAGTGGCCAGCATCGGTTCACTGATCATCACGCGGGTGCCGGCAGGCAACTGGTCCGGCAGCTTGTTGAGATAACAACTGGCTGCCAGGGTTTCTTCATCCCGCACAAAGCCAACGTGGTAGACCGAAGCCAGGGGGAGTAACTCCTGAACCCCCTCCATAAGAGCCAGTCCGGCCCGTAGTATTGGCACGATGATGGTGGGCGTTTCAGGATTGATAAAGGTGGCCGCAGAAGAGCCCAGGGGCGTGTTGACGGTGGTATCCATGGTCGGCAACCACTCGCGAATGGCCTCATAGGTGAGCCATCGCCCCAACTCCGTCATGGCCGAGCGAAACAGCGGTACTGGAGTTTCACTATCCCGGGCGACTCCCAGCCAGTGCTTAATCAGGGGATGGGGGGGAACATATATCCGCAGTTGAGGTGCCATAGCCTTCCTGGAGCAACGAATCAAAGCAACCAAATCTGGAACATCATACTCTGTTTACGGACATCCCTGTACGGTCTATTCGGTGTGAAAACCCTGCGGTTGCAAGGGTAAGCCACACCTGTGCCCGTTTTGTTTTTCTGTCACCATACAAATGTCAACAAAAGGAGATGTCAATGAAAAAGCGGCTTTTTGGGAATACCTTAGTGAACTGGTATCGCAAATTAATTCGTCATTCAAAATATCGCTGGGTAGTACTGCTGGGAACGTTGTTCTATTTTGTTAGCCCCATTGATATTGTTCCTGATGTCTTTCCTATCATCGGCTGGGTCGATGACGGTCTGGTAGCCACCATTGCCATTACCGAAGTGACCCAAATGCTAATGGAACGTAAGCGACGCTTGCAAAATATCGAAAAAGCAACGGTTGCTCAGAATGCTGGTGAAACCGTTGTATCAAACCCCAGCGACACCGTCATTGATGTGGAAGCAGCGGTGATTAGCTAGACCATTTTCCTCCTATTTTTTTGACTCCTGCTTGCCGCGATTTTTTGGAGCGTTTCCCAGAGCATTGATAGCGGTTGAACGCTCCTCAAAACTTCCAAAAATTTTAACGTTTCACTATCCAAGTTTGTTTTTGAGGTTGCTTCATTATGCCCAACACTGTACAAGAAAAAGTCAAAACCGAATGGCACCAGGTTCAGTCTGAAGGGGGTCAACGCCTCGGTCGTATTCGGGATATCTTCAAAGCCGCTTCTTCCGAAGCCATTGGTGAATTAAAGACCGGGACGAACGAAATTCAAGCCCTCAGCCGCAAGTCCCTGGCGGAAATGATTGCTCAGCTTAAGGAAGCTGAATCATCCGAAGCGACAGCCCATGCCATTGTGATGGAGACGGAAGTCGAGTCCGATGCCACGGACCTGGTCGTAGCCGAAGAGCTAAAAGCTGAGGAAATTCCCACCTGGCGTCAGCTCTTCACCGACTTCTGGCACATTGCCAACGACCGTAAGGGGGAATGGACCAGAGATATGCTGGCTCGCCTGCAGATTCAGATGGATAAGTTCGACAGCCACATGGTCGAAGAGTACGGCGAACGCTATGCCCCCTTCCGGCGGTTAGTGAAGGTCATCCGCTTCCTGGTGGATTCCGCCTATAACCGCCTCAATCAAGCCGAGGAAAACGCTCAACCCGTATCCGTTGAGATTCTAGATGGGGATGTCCCCGCATCTGATGCCGCCCGAGGTTAACCCCCTGGCAGGACTCTAGAAAAATCGCTCCCCGTGGAAACCCCTAAACGCTGCTTTCGCAGCGTTTTTTCTTTTCCGGATTTGTGAGCCAAACCAAATTTTGCCACACCCTTACCCCCTCACCCACCTCACCCACTCCCCCTTCAACTCCCTTAATAATCAGAAGTACTTCTATTGCAAACTACTAACCTGTGCAAAGTTTCCTGGGAAGTTGCCACAATCTATCTATCTTCCTGATAGAACGAGAGCACTATATCTATTGTCCAAGCATTGGTATTGATCAAGATAGATTACCGGCCATTCTGACGGAGTGCCTTTTATGGTTAACGCTCCCCTCACCCCGTCATCCTATGTACAGCAAGTAGCCGTGCCACCTCTGCAGGAAGCTCAGTTGGCTCTGGCGGTAGCTGATGAAGCCTTTCTCAAGGCGCTGTTGACGGATTGTTTTCCCGCCATTGCCCATCCCCATGAAATTGGGGCCATCACCGTAGACGTAGGCGTTCCCCTGGCCCACCGGGGTGATGGCAGCATCGACGGCATCCTCAAGTTTGAGCAAATCAACTGTGTCCTCGCTGGGTCCTATCCCAATGCGCCGCCCGTGCCGGAATTCAGCAGTCACGACCACTATCATTCCGTCACCCAATGCCATTCGGAGTTATCGACCCTGGCCCATAACCTGCCCCTATCCGATGTGGTCGCGTTACTGTCCAGAGCGGGGTTCGATGGCGACCAAATTCACCAAATTCTCCATCTCCCTTCCCAGGCCTGGCATAAATCCTGGTGGTATGCCGTTGATCTAGACGGTCGCCTTACCCTGCCATTCCAGCGGTTGATCCGCACTCGCCGTTTTGCCGACGGCACCATCACCCTACAGTTCAAGGATTACTACGGCCATGAGCCTCCCGCTGGCTTCAGCAGCCAGCTAACCCAAATTCCCCTGCTGGTGCATCAGCCGCAACAGAGCTTCTGCGAAAACCTATCTTTCATTAATCTAGCCCGACGAGAACTGCATAGTCCCCAGGCCATCCTCATGGCCCAGGGACTATCCGAACTGGAAGTGGAAGGCTACATGCGCCAGAACGTCAGCCTGTATCAACGGCAGGTGGTGCAGCTTCCCTTAGCGGCGAATTGTCGGCGATGCCAACAAATTAAATGCCCCCTTCACGGGGTAGATTCTTCCCCGGTCATGGCCTGTAGATCCTTTTTGCCGGGGGGCTCTGCTCATTCCTCAGCCTTAGAGTAATGTATCCCCGGTCGTTGATCGGAATGAACCGGATGAAATTCGTGGAAGATTTCTGGGTTGCTTTCTTTCAAAAAAACAACGGCTGGCTTTTCGGGCAATTTAGAGGGCACTTTCTGAAGCTGCCACCACCGTAGAGATAAGGCTCCAGTTGCTACAGCGAAGCCAAAGAGGGCAAGGGCCACCCGATCATCCACTGCTCCCATCAGGCCATCTACCGCTCCGGCGGTCAGAGCAGTGGCTAATAACGGTTGTTTTCTAAACAGTGCCTTAATCGGTCTAACCCAAAATGCAACGAGTTTCTAGCCTAGCGTAAGCCAAGCCATGTGAGAAAAGTTTGCCCCGTTAGCGCTTCGATTAATACCACCGCCACGAATCCCACCATGGCAGCACGACCATTCAGGCGTTCGGCATATTCATTAAAGCCTGCTTTTGGGCGTTCGATCACGGGGGTAACCGTAGGTTCAATGTTCGTTGTCATCTTGGCTTTAGGAATTGAAAAGTTAAGTAACGCTATTGTGCTGAGTCATGGGTGGTTTCGTCAACGCCTGGGGGGGAAATCCCGTTGCGAATGACTGACTGATCAGGCTTAAATCACGCAAAGCCTAACTCGGTTCCCTTACCGGCATGGACCAGAGCCAATTGGTAATATTTCTTCGCATGGTCCACCAACCCTTGGACCTGTTCATCGGATACGGCTTTGATGACTTTGCCGGGTACTCCCATGACTAGAGACTGAGGCGGTACATCTTTAGTCACAACAGCTCCCGCCCCTACAATGCTCCCAGCGCCAATTCGAACCCCATTCAAGATAATTGCCCCAATGCCGATCAGGCTGCCCTGTTCTACATGGGCGCTATGGATAACAGCCCGATGGCCGACGGTCACATAATCTTCCAAGATTGCTGGTAAGCCCGGATCACAGTGAATCACGGCACCATCCTGCACATTGGTAAAAGCCCCCACCTGGATAGCTTCTACATCTCCCCTCAGCACCGCTCCGTACCAAATATTACAGCCCTGCCGTAAGGAAACATCGCCCAGCACAGTGGCATTATTAGCCACAAAGGCAGCAGCAGACAGATCCGGGGTAGGCCATGGAGATGAGGGAGAAAAAGGCATAGGTTCAGATCAAAAAAAGTTATGGATTAATGCAATAGCAGTCTCAACTACTGAGACAGACCAGTTTACAAAGGTATAATACGACTACAGATTGTAAACTTTGACTAGTCCATAGCAGAGTTACCTGTAGGTTTGCCCTGGCTCTCGCTATGGCACAGTTACAATAAACTGCCGCAATGAGGAAGCTCCTGGTTTGAGCCCAATGGTCAACTCCGCCCTCCAGTACCCTATTTATGGCCCAGAAATCCAGTGTCCTCACTGTCGTCAGACGATTCCGGCCCTGACCCTGACGGATACTTACCTCTGCTCTCGTCATGGGGCGTTTGAGGCTGACCCCGAGTCTAAGGAACTGGTCCACTTACAGTCGGGACGCCACTGGCGGCAGTGGGATGGCGAGTGGTACCGCCAGCATACCCATCCCGACGGCATTCGCTTTGAGATACATGAAGCCCTGGATCGACTCTATACTCAAGGGTTCAGAGCTACCAGGGTAATTATTGCGGAGCGTTATCAGGATCTGGTAAACGCCTATCTCGAACGAAATTCTCCCTGGCGCGGTCAGGTCGATTCGGCCACGCCCAAACTATATGGTCTGCCGGTAGAATTCAGCCCACCCCCCGATGAAGACCCCCAGTGGGCGGTCATTAACTTCAACCTGGAAAAAGAACCAGGAGTTCCAGTCCGCTACCCCTACTTCCGTCTATTCGAATAGTCCCCCTTAAGCCATTCCTCCCACTGCTGCCCCTGCCCCCCATACCCTATCGAGCCCCATCTCGCCCCTTCCTTTTCTGCACTTCCTGAAATCTGAATGCTCCACCACGCCTCTATCCGCACCGGCGATATTCATCGCGCGATTGCCTTTTATGAGCAACTTGGCTTCACCCTACAGGAGCGTTTTACCACTGGTATGACCCTGGCCTGCTGGATGACCGGGCTAGGGGGGCGCATTGAGCTGATCCAAATTCCTGAGCCCCGTCCCGCCGCCGATGCCTTCGGCGATGAACATTACACGGGCTACTACCATCTTTCCTTTGACCTCACGGAAGTTACCCCCAGCCTGCCCGAATGGCTCAATAACCTGCGACAATCCTTTACAGCAGCCCCGGCGGAGCAAAATCTGGGTACCCTAAAAGTCTTACTGGAACCACAGCAGCAGATGATTTGCGATCGCGTCTACGAAGTGGCTTTTATCGCCGACGCCGATGGCCTGCCGCTGGAGTTTATCCGAGTGTTAGGGAATGTCCAAACCTGATCAACCCACTCCGTTTGCTGACAACTGGGCCTACCTCAAAACCGAACTCAACTGGCTAGATCGGGTTCTGATGATGGCGGTTTCTCGCCAAAAGCGAGAACTTAGGGAAGTCGATGACTTTGCCACCTCCATGGAAGACCGGGTCACCAGCCACTGGTGGAAAGGCATTATCGCCATCAATCGTCCCACCGGGTACGATAATGCCCAACCGCCTAAGGCCGACAAGGGCCGAGGGGGCAGCTATACCCAACAGCTTCAGGCCCGTATTCAGGCCAGTTGTCAAGAGGGCATCGTGCTGGCCCTGCCTCAACTACAAGAACACCTGCAGCTCAGCCAGTTTGAAAAAAACGTTATTTTGATGGCCCTGGCCCCTGAAATTAATCAGCGGTTTGGCCGCATCTACAGCTACTTGCAGTACCAGCACGATGAGTCAGACTGGGACCTGCCCACCGCCAACCTTTGCCTGCGTTTACTCTGCCGCAACGACCAGGAATGGCGGCGTTCTCGCCCCCTGCTGACTTCCAGTGGTCGCCTACTGGACCTGGGCATTATAGAGTGGGTCAACGCCGACGATACCACCCTGCTCAGTCGCCATCTGCGCCTAAACGAGGACATTTCGACCTTTCTTCTAGCCGAAACCCCCGACCCAGATGGGGTATCAGGCTTGCTTGATAGCCCACCCCATCCCTGGAACATAAGCACCGATAGCTTTACCATTCCAGAGGCCCCCTGGAATAGCCTCATCCTGCCAGATGCTATCCTGTCCCAGTTGGACACAGTTGCCACCACTGCCGCCATGTCAACGCCCCACCCGTTAGTGCTTTTTTACGGGGATCAAGGCACCGGCAAAACCAAAGCCGCCCATGTCCTAGCCGCCAGGTTAGGGCTGCCCTTATATGGGTTGGATTTGGCCGCTCTATCCCTTCCCCAAAGCGAAACTATCTTGGAGGACATAGCCGAGTTGCCCCCCTGCGTCCTGCTGCTCGAATCGGCCCATCACTGGTTAGGTCGCTCTCCCAATCTTGATCTGGCCCTAGTGCGCCAGTTTCTAGCTCAGGCTAGAACTCTTCACGCTGGGGACGAGGGGCCACCCCAAGTCGGCCTGGTAATTCTCACAACCAAATATCTGCAGTCTATCCGCCCTTCCTGGCGACTGCAGTTAGATGGTCTGATTGAATTTCCCTATCCTGATGAGTCAGCCCGCAAAGCTCTATGGCACCAGGCTATTCCCCAAGACCTGCCTAAAGACCATCACATTACCTGGACTCAACTCGCCAAACAACTCCCCCTCACGGGCGGAGAAATCTTTATCCTGGCCCAAACCGCCGTGGCCCTGGCCCAACAGGCCGAATCTCCCACCCTCACCATCGCCATCCTGAACCAGGCCCTCGCCCTCCATCACCCCACAAAATCCTTTAAAGCAACAAAGTCCAAGGCCCCAAAACGGTAAAAGTTCATCGTCAGCACCCCGCTAGTTCTGAGCTTTCCTGGTCACTCATCCACCCACCACAGCTCCCAAATGCCTACCGTCATCTTCCCCCTCCCCTACCTGCAAAAAATCTCCGATACTCCCCCCCAACAGTTGGTAGACCAGGCTTTTGAATATGGTTTAGAGGCTACCCTGCACGACACTTTCCTGGAAGTAGAAGTCACCGCAGAACGTCCGGATCTGCTTTCCGCCGAGGGGTTCACCCGCGCCATCAACATCTACAATGGATTGCTCCGTCCGGTGCCCAATCGCCTCAAATCCTCCGGTCGAAAGGTCACTGTAGATCCTTCAGTCCAGTCCCTAAGGCCCCACATCGCTGCCCTGATAATCGAAAATGCCCACCTTGAAGATGGTGGTCTTGAGGTGCTGATTCAGTTTCAGGAAAAAGTCACCCAAACCTTTGGTCGACAACGCAAAAAAATCGCCATTGGCGTCTACGATCTGGACCAAATTACCGGGAACTTGTCCTACACAGCTGTCAATAAAGACCAACTCACCTTCATTCCCTTAGGCACGGATCAACCCATGACCGCCGCCCAAATCCTGAAGGAGCACCCATCGGGTAAGCTCTATGGGTATACCCTACCCGATGGACCCCAGGTGCCCGTCCTTCAGGATGCCAGCGGCAAAGTGCTCTCCATGCCGCCTATTATCAATGCTGCTGGCATTGGGGAAATAACCGTTGATAGTTGTCATCTGTTTATCGATGTCACTGGGGTACTGCAGCAAACAGTCATGGAGACTGCAAATATCCTGGCCCATAATTTTTTAGACACCGGGGCAACGGTCAAAACCGTTGAAATTGATACCTCTGAGGGAATCTACGTAACCCCCAGCCTGGCACGATATCCCGTCACTTTTTCGGCCAAGTACCTGAACGAAATTATGGGCACCGCCATCCCTAAACACAGTCTGGGAAAGGTGCTCTCCCGGATGGACCTGGATGTGACCGGCACCAACATTGTCAATGTCCCTACCTACCGCACGGACATCTTCAGCGAAGTCGACATTGCCGGAGACTTGATGGTGGCCTTGGGCATCGACTCATTCCAGGCGGAACCCTTGGCCGTTAAATTTCATTTGGGCGAAGCAGACCTCCTGCGACAGTTCGTCTTTAAGGTGGGAGATCAGGCCCAGCGCATGGGTCTGATGGAAGTCAAAAGCTACATCCTGACCGATCCTGAAGTTATTTCCCCTTTTTCCCAGAACTATATCCAAACTGACAATGCCAAAAGCCGCACTTTCAGCACCACTCGCCCTACCTTGCAAGCCGGTTTGCTAGAAATTCTGTCCCGTAACATCAACGCCCCTAAACCCATCAATATCTACGAAACGGGCGAAGTGCTCAGACTTTTACCCGATGGCGGAGTCTACGAAAATTACCATTGGGCCTTTGCCAGTCTTGATGCTCGGGCCTCATTTTCCACCGCCAAAGCCTGTGTTCAGACCATGCTTAAGGCGCTCAAAATTCCCTGCGAACTAATAGAATGTGAGGCTGACTACTACATTCAGGGGCGAGCTGCCACCGTGGTGGTCGAGGGCGAACCCGCTGGCCAGTTCGGTGAAATTCATCCCCAAGTCCTGGCACATTTTTCCTTCCCAGAGCCCGTTTGCGCTGGCGAATTGGATTGCCGGTGCTTGCTCCGAGTTCAAGCCCAGGGAACAATAGAACTCCAGAGCTAGTCCCAATCGCCCCACATTCTAGAACTCCAGGACCTGTAACGGAGTTCTAATCCTGGATCAATCACAATCCCCTGTGAGTTGACCAAAGACCCTGGGGTCTTGATTACTGTACGGAGGTTCTAAGGCTCTTGTTAGAGTCATAGTTACCAGCTTTTGCCGCTCTCGTGGACCACGTCGTTATTCAACACGCGATCCCAGTTCTAGGCTCTCTTTGGTATATCAACAGACTCCGATCAGCCCAAATTCAATCTTCACAACGGATCCAGCCTCCAAGAGGCGAAACCTTATCCTGGAACATCCACCCCTGAGAAAAGGTTGATTTGGCTACGGTCAGGGCTACCTGTTGCATTACCCCTCGCGAGCAAAACCAACGGCAATCACCGTAATCATTCGTCATGCAGAATTTTACAGAAGCATCATAGAAGTAGAACTTGAATAAATTCTGATTGAATTTCCCTTACAGAACTTCGCCAAATTTGACCTGCGTAAATATGATTGACCTAAGTCACTGGGAAGAAAACATCTACCCGAAGATACATACTTAATAATGTATGTGTGCCGTTTAAACTAAATTGGGTAATCTTAGGTTATGCTGTCTAGCAAAAATTCTAGGTGGTCTAGCAGGAAAATCCAAATTTGGAATCAGCCACTTATCCGTTATTAGACGAGAGTCAAGCATAGGATTGATTGTCTATTCTAATATTTAGTGCCTGACCTTTTCACCCACTCTAGTTAACTTTCTATATAGAGGCTTTTATGAAAGCAGTTATTCTTGCCGGTGGATTAGGTACTCGTCTAAGTGAAGAAACGAGCGTTAAGCCTAAACCCATGGTTGAGATTGGGGGACGCCCTATTCTCTGGCACATCATGAAAATTTACTCGCACCATGGCATTAATGACTTCATTGTTTGCTGTGGTTACAAGGGATACATCATTAAAGAATATTTTGCAAATTACTTTCTTCACATGTCGGATGTCACTTTTGACATGCGCTTTAATCAAATGAATGTCCACACCGGGAAAGCGGAACCCTGGCGAGTTACTCTAGTTGATACTGGAGATGAATCTATGACAGGGGGGAGACTCAAGCGTGTTCGAGAGCATGTTGGGTCTGAAACCTTTTGCTTTACCTATGGAGATGGGGTTTCTGATGTCAATATTTCAAAACTCCTTGAGTTTCATAAGCAGCAAAGTACTTTGGCAACCTTAACGGCTGTTCAACCTCCTGGTCGCTTTGGGGCAATTGCCCTAGGGGGAGAACAGACGAAAATTTCCCACTTCCAAGAAAAGCCGGAAGGGGATGGCGCTTGGATTAACGGTGGCTACTTTGTCTTAGAGCCAGAGGTGATTGACTTTATCGAGGCTGATAGCACTATTTGGGAACAAGAACCTCTTAAAAAGCTGGCCCAAATGAATCAGCTTTCCGCATATAAGCACTCCGGTTTTTGGCAACCCATGGATACTCTGAAGGACCGCAACACCCTAGAAACACTCTGGAAAAAAGGCGAGGCTCCTTGGAAAGTTTGGTGATTTTTCAAGCTGGCCAAAAAATGAACCTGACTCACTAGATAAGTCTAGTAATCTGCTATTTTGAGGATATCCTAAAATTTTAAGGTTATCTTTTAGTCGAGATTATTTTGCCTAATTCCCAAGCAGTCAGTGTTTTATAAAAGTAGCGTTGTCGAAGGGTATAGAGACTTCAGCATGAAATTTACAGAAACCAAGTTACAGGGTGCGTTTGTCTTGGGACTCGAGCAAAGAACCGACAATCGTGGTTTTTTTTCCCGCACATTTTGTCAACAAGAATTTGCAGCCCACGGATTGAATCCTAATGTCGCCCAGTGCAATCTCTCCTTTAATGAGAAAGCCGGAACGATCAGGGGGCTCCATTATCAAACTCCTCCAGCCACCGAGGCAAAGTTATTCCGCTGTATCAAAGGAGCAATTTTTGACGTCATCGTAGATATGCGTCTTGAATCTCCAACTTATTTACAGCATTTCGGCATCGAACTGTCCGCCGATAACCATCTAGCTTTATACGTTCCTGAAATGTTTGCCCATGGGTACCAAGCCCTGAAGGATGGAACCAAAGTTTTATATCAGGTTAGCGAATTCTATACCCCGGGAGTAGAAAAAGGGTTGAGATTTGATGATCCAGCCTTAGCCATTGAATGGCCGATGGCCGCCACCGTAATCTCCGAAAAAGACCAAACTTGGCCGTTACTAACACCTGTTTCTGTAGGAGCATAAATATAAGTATGATTATTGTAGATACTGCTTTAAAAGCCCGTGAAGAAGCGGGGAACCCAGTCCGGGTAGGGATGATAGGTGCCGGTTTCATGGGTCGGGGCATTGCCAACCAAATCCTCAACTACCTGCCCGGCATGCAGTTAGTAGCCATCGCTAACCGCACCTTAGAAAATGCAAAGCAGGCCTATGCCCTTGCAGGAGCCGAAGATGTCGCCACTGCTCATACTGTCGAACAGTTAGACAGCGCTATTGCCAACGGTAAGTTCGTCGTGACTGAAAACGCAGACTTACTCTGCGAAGCAGAAAATATCGATGTCTTAATTGAGTCAACCGGGCATGTCGAATTCGGGGCTCAAGTCACCATGAAGGCTATCGAATGCCAGAAGCACATGGTACTCATGAACGCCGAGCTTGATGGTACTGTCGGTCCGATTCTTAAGCATTATGCTGACCGAGCAGGGGTTATTCTAACTGGTTGCGATGGAGACCAACCTGGGGTTCAAATGAACCTCTATCGCTTTGTTAAGAGTATTGGGTTAACCCCCCTGGTCTGCGGCAACATCAAGGGCCTTCAAGATCGGTATCGCAATCCGACGACTCAAGAAAGTTTTGCCAAAACTTGGGGACAAACCCCTTCAATGGTGACCAGCTTTGCCGACGGCACCAAAATTTCCTTTGAACAGGCCATCGTTGCCAATGCAACCGGTATGAAGGTAGCCCAACGGGGCATGTTGGGCTATGAGTATGAAGGCCCTATCGACGACATGGTCGACCGCTATAACGTTGATCGTCTGCGGGAACTCGGCGGAATTGTTGACTACGTAGTTAAAACCAAGCCAAGTCCTGGGGTATTCATTTTTGCCGCCCATGATAACGATGCGCAGCAGGCGCACTATCTCAATTATGGCAAGTTAGGGCAGGGCCCTCTCTATAGCTTTTATGTGCCCTATCACCTGACTATTTTTGAAGTACCTCTTTCCGCGGCGCGGGTTGCCCTTTTCCAAGATTCTGTTATTTCCCCCCTAGGAGCTCCCGTAGTTGATGTTGTAGCTACAGCCAAGATAGACCTCAAGGCAGGCGCTACTCTCGATGGTTTAGGGTTCTATATGACCTACGGCATGTGTGAAAATGCCGATGTTGTAGCTCGTGAACGTCTCCTGCCAATGGGAATCGCTGAAGGATGTCGGCTAAAGCGGAATATTCCTAAGGACCAGGTGTTGACCTATGACGATGTAGAACTGCCGACAGACTCTCTTGCAGTAAAACTTCGTCTTGAACAGGATGCCCATTTTGCATTAAAACCTCTTGCGACGGTGTAGCGCAAAATATTAACCCGGCTAAACCTTAAGTTCTCTCTTAAGGTTTAGCCGGGCGGTGTTCATGCTTAACCTATCCCCATGGCTTAAGCGGTCTTAATTAATTAAGACAAATCCTTCCCTCAGCAATATTTAAGGTTACAACTATGAAGACAGCTAAAGATGTAGTTGCTGCCGACCTAAATTATATGGTCGGCAACTTGCAAGAAGAACTAGAAGTAATGGCCGGGAAAAAGCTCCTGATCGTAGGGGGAGCGGGTTTTCTGGGATATTACCTGATTCAGGTGATTCTGCACTGGAACTCAACCGTAAACGCAGAAAAACAAATTGCACTTACGGTCTTCGATAATTACATCCGTGGTGTGCCAGATTGGTTAATGGAGCTGAAAGGCAACCCTACTCTGAAGTTAGCCAAACACGACATTACCCATCCCCTACCGGATGACATGGATGATTTCCAATTTATTATCCATGCCGCTTCGATTGCATCTCCAACCTACTATCGGCAGTATCCCATTGAAACAATGGATGCTAACGTCAACGGTCTCAGGTCTTTGTTGGAATATTGTCTACAGCAAAAGACTAAAGGTATGCCGATTGAGGGGTTTTTGTTCTATTCCACCAGCGAAATCTACGGAGACCCCACCCCCGAGAACATTCCAACTCCAGAAACCTACCGCGGGAATGTTTCCTGTACCGGTCCCCGGGCTTGTTATGACGAGTCGAAACGATATGGCGAAACCCTCTGTGTTAATTTCGCCAGTCAACATGAACTACCGATAAAAACAGCCCGTCCCTTCAATAATTATGGTCCCGGCTTAAAGATTACCGATAAGCGAGTCCTTCCTGACTTTGCCCGCGACATTTTTGCCGGTAGGGATATTGTGATGCTATCGGATGGGTCACCTACCCGTACGTTTTGCTACATTGCTGATGCCATTGTCGGATACTACAAGATTCTGATTAAAGGTCGCCCTGGCGAAGCTTACAACATTGGAGTAGAAACTCCAGAAATTTCCATGGCTCAGTTGGCAGATCATGTCGTCCAGTTAGGTCGTGAATTATGTGATTATTCCGGAAAAGTTGTCAAGCAACAAAGTACAGATAAGGACTACCTGGTAGATAATCCAAATCGCCGTTGCCCGGTCATCACAAAAGCACGTCATGAACTGGGCTATGAACCCAGCATCACCCTTGAAGAAGGGATGAGACGATCCCTCATTTGGTATCAGGATAATCAAGTAGCGGAGGAAGCCTAAATGAAAGTATCAGTTGCAGGGACTGGTTACGTTGGATTGGTGTCAGGAGTTTGCCTGGCTGAAAAGGGGCATCAGATTATCTGTATCGATATTGACGAGAAGAAAGTCGATAAGATTAACAGCGGTATTCCTCCCATTTATGAAGAAGGTTTAGAAGAACTTCTTCAAAAGAACGTAGGTTCTAGCCTATCTGCCACAACAGATCTACGGCAGGCCGTACTGGATTCTGATTTATCTTTGATTGCCGTCGGCACCCCTTTCGATGGTGAAGAAATCGATCTGAAATACATCAAGATTGTTGCCCGCCAAATTGGTGAAGTTCTCAAGGAGAAAGATACCTTCCATACTATTGTTGTCAAAAGTACTGTTGTTCCAGGTACTACCGATGATGTAGTTTTGCCAATTCTAGAAGAAGCTTCTGGAAAAAAGGCAGGCGTCGATTTTGGTGTCGGAATGAATCCTGAATTCCTCAAAGAAGGGGAAGCTGTCAAAGACTTCATGTTCCCTGACCGGATTGTTTTTGGTGGTCTAGAGGAAAAGAGCATCAAAGCCCTCGAAGAGCTTTACGCAGTGTTCGAAGGAGTTGACAAAATTGCCACCAACTGTCGGACGGCCGAAATGATCAAGTATACGGCTAACTCTTTGCTGGCAACTATGATTTCGTTTTCAAATGAAATCGCTAACCTTTGTACAGCTGTGGGTGGGATTGATGTTACGGATGTCACTAAAGGCGTTCACCTAGACAAACGTTTGACTCCAATTCTGGATGATGGAACTCGTATTTTTCCCTCTTTTACAACCTACATTGAAGCCGGTTGCGGTTTTGGTGGCAGTTGTTTTCCCAAGGACGTAAAAGCCTTAATTTCCTATGGCAAACAGAAAGGAAATCCGATGGCCATTTTAGACTCCGTTATCGCAGTCAATGAACAGCAGCCAGCTCGAATCATTACCTTACTTAGAAAGCATTTCTCTGCTCTAAAGGGAATGAAAGTAGCCGTTCTGGGCTATGCCTTTAAGCCCGGTACAGACGATATTAGAGAATCCCCAGCTTTACCAGTTACCCAAACTCTTTTGGATGAAGGCGCTTACGTTAAAGGATATGACCCCATTGCTCAACACGAAGCTGAGCAGGTTTTTGGAGAAGGGAAAGTAGAATTTTGCCCTGACCTGGTATCAACAATTACCGGAGTTGATGCCATTATCATTATCACTAGATGGGCTGAATTTAAACAGTTACCTGATTTGCTGTCTTCTTCTCCTAACCAACCCTTAGTCATTGATGGGCGGAGAATGCTTGATAAGTCAAGCGTTCCAAAGTACGAAGGGATCGGCCTATAAGCTTCCAGAGAGGCTATTTCCTTAACATTGAAGTCTCCAGTTACCGCTATTGGTAACTGGAGACGCCTTTTTTTTACTGCGATTGGTTTATCTTTTGACTTCGTTCATGATTTGGTTTAGCCCATGATTGGATCAAGAAAGCCAAATTGATCAAAGTGGATTCAAACAAGTTCGTTTAGCTAAACGAATTCACCCTTACCGTAGGATTTTTCCCATATAGTCTCCCCAAACTGCTGCCGCTTGGCCACTGCTGCCACGGGTCGATGAATTATCGTCATTGCCGAGCCAAATTCCTGTTGTCAGGCCATTGTTTGGCAAAAAACCAATGAACCAGAGGTCACGGTTATCGTCTGTAGTGCCGGTTTTGCCGCCTTCGCCGTAACCTAAAAAGGCGTTGCGGCCGGTTCCACCCTGCATCACCCCCTGCATGAGTCCGACTAAGGTATTGGCTATCCCGGGTTCAATCACTGGTTGATTGGCATCTCCGGCCTGGCCAAACTCATAAATAATTCGGCAGGTTTCGGGATTATTGAAGTCGGCACAGTCGCTTGCATCCAGAACGCGAACGACACCGTGGGGACGGTTCCAGATACCGTTGTTAGCAACGGCGGCAAAGGCTCCAGTTATTTCCAGAGGGGTGACAACGCTTTCTCCCAAAGTTAGCCCTGGAGAAGGTACTAATTCCGACTCGATACCCAACCGCTCAGCGAACCTGATGACGCTTCCTAAGCCAGCATCCTGAGCAATGCGCAGGGCGACCACATTCTCAGACCTCGCCATACCGGCGTACATATCGAGCGGAGCCGACCCTGATCGGCAACCGGCAAACCGTTGGCCATTCCAGGTCAGCGGTGCACAGGAGTAGGCGGTGCTGGGGGCAATTCCTTTTTCTAGAGCGGCACCGTAAGCAAACACCTTAAAGGTTGAACCGGGCTGTCGTAAGGCCTGGGTAGCTCGGTTAAACTGGCTGTCTCCAAAATCAACTCCTCCCACTAAAGCCTTGATAGCTGCTGTATTGGTTTCTAGAGTCACAACAGCTCCCTGGGAGTAGTTCAGAGCGGAACCACGAGTGGCCACATCTTGCTGCAGGGCTTCTTCAGCTTCAGCCTGGAGATCCAGGTCTAGACTGGTTTCGACAATGAAGTTGCCTTCTCGGGCCAGAGATGTACCCAGCACCTGATCTAGTTCTGTAAAAACGTAGCTGTAGAAGTAGGGGGCACGGGTGCTTTGCAACTGGCGGGTGGCATCGGGGCTAATTTCAATGCGGGATCGTCGGGCACGCCGAGCTTCTTCCTGGGTGACCATGCCCAGAGCCACCATGCGATCTAGCACCCGGTTGCGATAGGCCACTGCAGCGTCGTAGTTTTGTACCGGGTTAAAGGCGTTAGGTCCAGGCAGAATGCCGACTAGAGTGGCAGCTTCTGAAAGGGTCAGATCCCTTGCGGATTTATCAAAGTAGAACTGGGCGGCGTCTTCAAATCCGTAAAGATTACCCCCCAGAAATACCCGGTTCAGGTAAGTCAGCAGCAGGTGATTTTTGCTGTAAAAGGTTTCCAGCTTAAGGGCGACAATAGCTTCGCGAATTTTACGCCCGGCGGAATCGTCAGTACCTACATACTCGCGGTAAATGCTGCGGGCTAGCTGTTGAGTGATAGTGCTGCCCCCCTGGCGAATGGAGCCACCCCGCAGGTTCACCAGGGTAGCCCGCAAAATACCAATGGGGTCAACTCCCAGGTGCCAGTAGTAGCGGGTATCTTCTGAGGCGATCAGGGCTTTTGGTAGGTAAGGAGAAAAGTCGGACATGCGGCGCAGTTCCAGGTGGGCCTGATTTTGCTGCTCCCGTAGGGGGACTTGCTCGCCATCCTCCTCGGCATAAATCATGACCGGACCCTGCACAGAGTCGGGTAGAGGACGCATCGGAATCTTGGGCCACTCCAATCCTACAATCCAGGTGCCGACCAGTAGAGAAAGTCCGGTGAAGCCATAGAGCCCATAACGGGCAGATTTAACGTACCAGGGGGGCGGGTCAATGTACTGTAGCGTAACCGCATCATCTAACTCGGGTGGCCCCAGGGTTATGACGTCCCCGTGGTAGAGGGCGGTTCTTTCAAGCCGCTTCTTACCACGGTAAATGCCGTTGGTAGAGTTGCGGTCTTTAATAACAAAGGGTTGTCCCCGACGGTTGGCATCGCGGGTGAGGGTGGCGTGCACCTGACTGACGATGGGGCTGTTAGCGACAATATCGCATTGAGAGGAACTTCTCCCTAAGATGTAGTGCTCCCCCAATAAGGGAAAGGTCGATTGCTGACCTTTCAGGGTGACGCGCAATTCAGCAGTACGGGATCCCGGTTTGACCGCCAGTTTGGAAAAATCCACCTTGGCTTGAACCGCCTGAACCGCATGGGTAACTGTTCTCAGTAGGGTGCGTGTCGGTGTTTGTTTTGGGGGCGCCATGGCACTGGAGAAAGCCCGACCGTAGGTACTGCCCTATTGTAGTCATAAGTTTCGGGAAAGCCCTGGGGTTGGGACAGTTTTGTGGGTGGATTTACGGAAGAGTTTTGAAATGGGGGTGGGGTGAAGAGAGGGTAAAGGGTGAAGAGGCGAGCCACCAAGGAAGTTTACCTTACATCGGAGGACAGTTGTTGATGTCACAAAGGACTATTTGGCCTTTGTAACCGTTATTCGCGAAACTCAACATTCACATTGAGTTACAAATAGGTTGCAGCACTCCTCCTCCAAACATCATGACGATTCAATTAGGTCGGGATATTTGCAGCTATTTATCCCAGTCAGAAGGACGGGAATGGCTGATAACGAATGGCATTGGCGGCTACGCGTCGGGCACAGTGGCGGGCATGGTGACCCGCTGTTACCACGGGCTGCTGGTGGCGGCGTTAGATCCTCCCCTGGGACGCACCCTGATGCTTACCAAGCTGGATGAGGTGGCAGAGTATGACGGCAGTCAATATGCCCTGACCACCAATCGCTGGGCAGACGGAACGATAGACCCGACAGGCTACGAATGCATTGAGCAGTTTGGGCTGGAGAAGACGGTGCCAGTGTGGCGGTTTGTCCTGGGGGATGCCCGACTGGAAAAGCGCATTTGGATGCAGCCTGGAACCAACACCACCTATGTGCGCTATACCCTACTGCAGGGTCGCCGTCCTCTTCAACTGAGCTTGAAGGCCCTGGTGAACTACCGTGACCACCACGGCAATACCCAGGGAAACGATTGGCAGATGGCGATTGAGTCTGTCCCTCAAGGCATCTGTGTAAAAGCTTTTCCGGAAGCCATTCCGTTCTATTTGCTGAGCGACAAGGGGGCGATTCATCCTGCCCACGCCTGGCACTATGGCTTTAACCTGCCGGTGGAGCGCTACCGGGGATTGGTAAATCGAGAGGATCACCTCCACGCCGCGACGGTGGTGGCCACACTTCAGGAGAGGGAGTCTTTAACCTTGGTGGTCAGTACCAAAACCTCCCCCAGTCTGGATGGGGACTGGGCGTTATCCCAGCGGCAGAACCATGAGCGGGCGATGTTCAACCGCTGGGTGCCCCAGCATGCCAACGCGCCGGAGTGGGTGCAGCAGCTGGTGCTGGCAGCGGATCAGTTCATCGTGGGACGCAACATTGACGGAGAACCGGCAGGTAAAAGCGTGATTGCGGGCTACCACTGGTTTGGCGACTGGGGGCGCGACACCATGATTGCCCTGCCGGGGTTAACCCTGGCATCGGGGCGTCCAGAAATTGCCCGCTCGATTTTGCGCACCTTTGCCCATCATGTGGATCAGGGCATGTTGCCGAACCGTTTTCCTGACGTGGGAGATACCCCAGAGTACAACACCGTGGATGCTACCCTCTGGTATTTTCAGGCGATACGGGCTTACCACGATGCCACCGGGGACAACGAGCTGCTGCGAGAGCTGTATCCGGTGCTGGCGGATATTATCGACTGGCATCGCCAGGGAACTCGATTCCAAATTCATGCGGACCCGGAGGATGGGCTACTCTACGCGGGGGAAGCGGATGTGCAACTTACCTGGATGGATGCCAAGGTGGATGACTGGGTAGTAACCCCCCGCATCGGTAAGCCGGTGGAGGTGAATGCCCTGTGGTACGGGGTATTGCGATCTCAAACCCACTTCGCCCAACGTCTGGGCCATCCAGTTGATGAGTATCAGCGTATGGCCGGCCAGGTAGATCAATCCTTCGACCGCTTCTGGAACCCCGACACCGGCTACTGCTACGACGTCATTGATGGGCCTGAAGGAAATGACCCCGCTCTGCGACCGAATCAGATTTTTGCAGTCTCCCTGGCGGATAGTCCCCTCACGCCAGAGCAGCAAAGGCAGGTGGTGGAGGTATGCGGGCAGCGGTTGCTGACGCCCTACGGGTTGCGATCGCTCTCCCCTGATCATCCCGACTACCAGGGCCACTACGGCGGCGATCGCTGGCAGCGGGATGGAGCCTACCACCAGGGCACCGTGTGGAGCTGGCTGCTGGGTCCCTTTGTGCTGGCCCACTGGCGGGTGTATCGGGATAAAGAGAAAGCGTTGCAGTACCTGGCCCCCATGGCGAACCATTTGAGGGAGCATGGTCTGGGCAGCATTAGCGAAATTTTTGATGGGGATATGCCTTACTCGCCGAGGGGCTGCATTGCCCAGGCCTGGTCTGTAGCGGAAGTGCTGCGAGCTTGGACAGAGATTAATGGTTGATAGGCACTACGACCGACCGTTCGATTTTGTTGGGGTTCGCCAGGCGGCAATTAGCAGGCAGATGATGCCGATATTGATGCACACATCAGCAATGTTGAAGATGGGAAAGCGAATCAGCCGGAAGTCTAAGAAATCTACCACTTCCCCCGCCAGCATCCGGTCGATGCCGTTGCCCAGGGCCCCGCTGAGGATGAGGCCATAGCCCACCTGCTCCCAGCGATTGGCCAGGTTGGCGAACAGTCCCAGGGCCATCAGCCCCAGGCTGACCAGCATGGATAGCCACTTCAGCCACTCGCCGTTGTCGCTAAACAGGCTAAAAGCGGCCCCCGTGTTGGTCACAAAGGTGAAGTGAAATACCCCTTCCCACAGGGGAATGGACTCGCCAAACTCAAAATTTTGGACCACCCACAATTTTGTAAGCTGGTCGGCAACTAATCCAATGATGGCGGCAATCCAAAACAGACGATTTCGCAATCTCATGGGCTCAATAGAATAGGAGGTGCCGCAGGGTCAGGGAAAGGACTGCAACCGCGCAGACCACCACCAGATGTCCTGGAATCGGCAAGATCGAGTATCCCACCAGAAGCTCCCAATAGGACATGGAAACATCCTGCAACCAGCCAAACAGGGATGCCACGGTCAAATAAACAATCCCCATGCCGTGGATCACCCCTAACCCACAGAGCCCGCTGAAGGCCAGGTTTTCCAACTTTGGGGGTTCTCGAAACGCCAGGTACCCGCACAGCCAACCGGCAGGAATAAACCCAATCAAATAGCCAAAACCGGGTTCGCGCACGTAGCTCAACCCGCCCCCCTGGGTGAAGACAGGGAATTCAAACACCTGAAACAGGGCCAACCCCAGCACCAGATAGGCAATTTGCGAGAGGGCTGCCGCGTTTTTCCCGCCCACACATCCCGTCAGCAGTACTGCTCCTACCTGAAAACTCACTCCCAGGGAAAGTATCTCGATGCCCGAGCTACCCCAGCTCCAGGGACCATTGACGGTAAACGCCTCCATCCAGGTGGCCATAATGGTCAAGACCAACCCAATGAGTGCCCAGAGTAATTCGAAGGGTGCCAGCACCTGCGATGATTTCACCAGAAAGGCGTTCGATAGAATTTAGACAACCAGCCTACCAAGGTTTTTCAAAGTCGGAACGAATTTAAGAGAAATATGTCTGAAGGGCCAGGGTACTGAAGAGTCAACACATTTTAGATACCTCGCCGGGGGGACTCTGCCGCTCAGACCACCCTATATTTTTTTTGAACCCGATCCCCTTAATCATCCCTCGCGGTAGTCTGTAAGCACAGTAATCCCCGCCGTAATTCGAAGTCTTTGGCCATGACCTTTAACATTCGCCAACTCGACAACCTCGACTACGACGACATTGAGCCCATTCTTGATGGTTACATCGAAGGGGCCATTCAGGCTTTCGTGGATTCTGAGGTGGGGCAAGCGTATGTTAAAACCCATCCCCAGGGCGGCTACTGGATTGGCACCTTCATCGAAATGGCCTACCTCTACGGCGAACACAAGCTCCCCAAAATGGCCAAAGGGGACGCGCAGGAGGTGATGGAATACATCCTGCCCCGCAAACTCACCCTGCTGGACCCCAGCGAAACCGATGACGCCATTGATGAGCTGGTGGCCTTCTGGACCTACCTTGACCAGGAATATAAGTTCCGCAGCGCCAAGGCCATTGTTAAATATTTGCGCTCTATCGAAAACAAATTTCCCCAGTGGATGTTCGACCCGAGCCGGGGCGGCATGGCCAAAAACTTCATGATGCAGGGCATGGAAGCTGGCTATGACATGACCTCCGAAGAAGGCATGCGGGCATTTCAGGAAGTGTACAACCAGAATCCACCGCAAATGTCTATGGGAATACCAGGGATGCCGGGAATGCCGATTCCTGCAAACTTCACCATGACGACTCCACCCGCCGACATGAAAGCCGCCTTCGAACAACTGGGGCTGGAGCTGCCAAAAGAGGGGGAACAGGTCAACGCCAGGGAACTCATGACCCAGTTTTTGGGAGCTTTGGCGGCAGCAAACCCGGATGCGGCTGAGGAGTTAGTGAACAGCCTGGAAGCGGAGGTTGAGGATGAACCGGACGGCCCACCCTCCCTCAACGAAGCGCAAGAGGATCTGCGGCGCGCCCTAATGCAGGACAGCCTGGCCCATGTGGTTGCTTCCCTGACGGACGCTGACCAAACCCTGCTCCAGCAGCAGACCATCACCGAGACCGCACCGGGCACCATTCTCAAAGATTTTCAGACCACGCTGGATTTTATCGGCGATGGGGTCCCTGTCAGCGGCAAATTGCAGCACCTGCCTATGAAGCTACTGAACGACCTGAACAGCCGTTTGAGCCACCCCATCGACATTGCCCTAAAGCGGCCTCAGCAAAAGTCTTACCCCAACATTCACGGGCTGTATTTGCTGCTGCGGGCAACCGGTATCACGGAAATGGTCGCCAAAGGCAAGCAAACCCATATGGTGCTGAATCCCGACGTTTACGCCTCCTGGCAGCAGCTTAACCCCACAGAACAGTATTTCAACCTGCTGGAAGCCTGGTTCGTGCGGGGCCATCCCGAAATGCTGGGGGAACAGCGGTCAGGATTTATGACCATGGGCGATCGCGCCCTCAGCTCGTGGTCCCACATGACGCAAAAAAAATCGACCAGCTACAAAAGTTACAACGATCAGGACCTCTTACAGTCTTATCCGGGCTTCGAGAACCTGCTGCTGATGGAGATGTTTGGCCTGGTCAACCTGACCCATGGCAAACCGGCTAAAGGCAAGGGCTGGCGCATCAAAATCCTGGAGCATAATCCCTGGGGTCAGGCCCTGATGAAGGTACTCCACAACGCCCATATGGCGGTTGGGTTACAGTGGCCTTCCCTAAGCGATCTATCCCAGCCCTTTGGGGAACTGCAACCTGTGCTGCAGCCCTACTTCCCCGAGTGGCAAAACAACCTGGACATTAGCCGCTATCCCTTCCGTCCGGGGCGGCATATTTTTAAGGTGTCCCTGGGCAAAATCTGGCGGCGCATTGCCATGGTCGGGGAAGCGACTCTTGATGAATTCAGCAATTACATCCTCAACTCCGTTGAGTTTGACCACGACCACCTCGACCAGTTCACCTACCAGGCCCCCAACGGACGCAAGGTAGAAGTTACCCACCCCTGGGCCGAGGGCAGGCCATCGACCGACGAAGTGCAGATCGGCAGTTTGCCCCTGCACGAAGGCAGCACTATGCAGTACGTGTTCGATTTTGGCGACTGGTGGGAATTTCAGATTCAGCTGGAAGCCATCGAGCCAGAAGTCACCCCTGCATTAGCCGGGGGTGCAAAGGTCAAACAAACCAAACATCGCAAATCTCCAAAACGTCCTCCCATGGGCGAAATCCTTGAGGTGCATGGGGAGGCCCCTCCGCAGTACCCCGACTATGACGAAGAATGGTAATTTCCGTTTTCCCCGGTTATGAAACCCTGCTCCCATGGTTTACCAACCCTATTGATTAGCTCCACCCTGACGGGCTGCATCTTAGTTCGCACAGGTCCGTGTCTATGTATACCTTCTATTTTGAAGATGGCCAGGTTCGCTTCGAGCTAGACCTGACCGACGACCAGGGCTTCCGCGAAATTCGCTATGCCGATATCTCCGCCAATCGCCCCTACATCCACTGGCGGGCAGCAGAGTAATTAGAAAGGCAGCATCTGCAGGGAAAGACTGATACTCCCATTGACGGCAGAGAAAGCGTTGTTCTCCAGTATGGATATGCCCAGTTTTGACCCTGTGGTGTGAGTCGCATTAAGGGCAGCTTGGCATTGGGCTCACCTTACCAATGCATCATTACCCCTAGGGCTCTACCGTTAAAAACTGCCTACGTCATGGCTGAAAGAAATATATAGTATCGCAGTAAAATCTTGCGTTACTTTAAGGAATGCTCTGCCAAATACATCGCGTTTAGTGAAATATTCAACCCTGTAGGTTGCCATGAAAGCCAAACAAGGATTGATGGTGCTGTTAGCTCTGCTAATTGGCGGTGCCGCTGTTGCTGGTGCCACTGCCGCTTACTTTTGGAACCGAGCTACCGCCCTCCCCACCTGGTACACCAGCAGTACCATAGATCACAACCTGGCCACCACCGTTACCTCTGGCAGCGATCTCCTACAAGAGAAGCTATCCACCGGGGACAGAGTTCAGTTTTTGGATGACCGTCAGGTGGAAATTACCCTGTCTGAAACAGAGTTCAATCAACTTATTCAAGCAGAGTTATCAAACTCTCCAACCGTAGCCCCTTTGATCGACGCATCCCAGGGACTCAAAGCAACTATTGAAGGGAATCAGCTTCAGGCTGGGGTTGTGATCAACCCCAGCCAAATCCCTTTAGATGGTTTTCCCACTGATACTCAAGCCACGGTTAGAGAGGCGATAGCAACCCTACCGATGCTGGGAGATCGGGATCTCTACCTGGGGATAACCGGCAGTCCCCGGTTAGAAAATGGTCGTTTAATACTAGGGAACGATACCCGCATTCAAGTGGGCAACGTCAATCTTTCAATGGCAGAAGTGGCTCGACTGACGGGACTCAGCACAGCCCAACTGACAGAACAAATTAACCTGGCCCTGCCTCAAGTAGGAGTTACCCTCGACAGCCTGGAATTTATCGATGGACAGGTTGTGCTGCAGGGCACCCAAGAGTAATATTGACAACGATAAAAAAAGGGTGGCTTCAGAACCACCCAACGGCTTAGTAAGCCCTCAACAAATTGTTTAAGTTTTAACAACCTCAAAGGGCTAGAAAAGGTAGTCATTGCTGGCCTGAACTTTAAAGTTCAAACAAAAAAGTTCAAACAAACAAATAGTAGAACAGCTTTTTAGTGCTTCATGCTGTCTTTAACATCTTCTTTAGCGTGGCGAGTTTTGCCTTTTGCTTGCTTAGCCTTACCTTCGGCTTTATCTTCAGGGTCGCCAGTCATTTTACCTACGGCCTCTTGAGCCTTACCTTCGAGGTTTTCGCCTGTGGCTTTAGCGCGCTCTTCAATAGACATAATGTTCTCCCTTAATCGACTAAGTTAATTCTATAAATTTGAAAAAACATCGCTATCCTTCAAAAGAATGAGTAATTTAGGAAATATACCAAGTTGCCTGCCGACTTTATACTTCTTCGACGTTTTACTTGGCTCAAAAGCAGACTTCAAACAATATTCAGGTTAATCATCAGGCCAGCGAATATCAACAATTTTTAGAGGCTTTAGACACTGGCTTTGCGGTGCGACGGGAAATGCTCGGCAAGCCCTTGCCCCAATGACAGAGTATGGATGCCAGGGACCTTGAATTTTAGTTAGAGACACAGGGTATTCCGGTTTATTCCTATCGCTCGACGACGGTCCCCGACAGGCCTATGACCCGGCAGATCTGGAAGACAATATCCTTCTCAACAACTTAACCCCCGTCACTATTGGGGAGAATGGCACAACCTCCGGCACAATCAGTGGGCCCAGGGGCAACTCTGAGGGTGGCACAGTCACCCATCCCCCTGCTGATAGCATTGAAGATCTGGAGCCCGAAGACATTTTGGATTAGGTGTAGCGGGTGAACTGTGGGATAATCCTTCGGCGCATTGGCTAGAATCGCCGTTATATTGACCGCATGTTCACATTGTCTTGGATTCACTGGCTGGTCATCCTAAGCGCTTTTATCAGCGTCGCCGGAGCATCGGTATACATTCGCGACACCCTGGCCGGTCGGACTAAACCGAATCGAGTCACCTGGTCCCTATGGGCAACGGCTCCCTTAATTGGGGCCGCCGCGGCGATTGCTTCAGGGGCTGCCTTTTGGGCGGTGGTACGGGTCTTCCTGGCGGGCTTCATGCCTTTGCTGATTTTTCTCGCGTCCTTTATCAATCGCCAGAGCTACTGGCGCATTAATCGATTTGATCTGGGGTGTGGATCCCTATCCGTAGCCGCTCTTTTCGTGTGGGTAGCAGCAGACGCTCCCCAGGCAGCTATTCTGCTCGCCGCCGCCGCCGATGGGTTTGCGGCAATCCCTACCTTAACCAAAGCCTGGCGATTTCCCGAAACCGAAACCGGGGCCATGTTTATCGGCAGCTTTCTCAGTTCGGTATTGGTCATGCCGTCAATTCCAGAGTGGAATATTGAAAACGCTGCGTTTACCATTTACCTGTGCGGTGCCAGCGGTTTAATGCTGTTTGCCATCTACCGCAAGCGGCTCTGGTCATGAGGTAGGCAGGCATTTTTTTAGCCGAAGTCAGACACCTGGCAGGGGGAGAACCGCCATGGGAGTCCGGAGAATAGTGAGCAGATCGGCAAGGTATGGCAGAGTAAGCCCCACTGCTGCCCCCCAGTCCTCCGGCTCCCCCTCTACGCGGCTTACGAAGCCTGCTCTTCCATTACCAAAATCACATCCCGCTGGGAGAGGCCAAACAGCACCTTAGCCCGCTGGTTGACCAGGGCAATGACCCCATTCCGCTCCAGCACCATGCGAGCCACCGGGCTAAGGTCAAAGGCGGCTTCCCGCAGGCGCAGCTGGTCCGCCAGATTTTCGGCGGCATCTTCATTACCCGATTGAGCCATAGTCAGCAGGCGATCTCGCATGGTGGGCCGGGGCAATTTTTTGAATATTCGCCCCGTGAGCTGGGCCGGGGTAAACAAATTGCTGTGGGTCAGCAGCATTTCGGCCTTGCCTAAAAACAGGAAACCGTGGTCCTGCAGGGCAAAGTGAAACCGGGCCAAAATTTTGCTCTGGACCTCGGCATTAAAATACATCAAAGTATTGCGCCACAGCAGCAGGTCGATTTCCGAAATCGGTGCATCCTGAAGCAAATCATGGCGGCCAAAAATGACCGACCGCCGCAGATCTTTGCGAAAGGTATAAAGCTCTTCTTTATGTTCAAAGAACTGCTCAATTTGCGCTTCCGAAAGCCCATCTACCGCCTGCTGAGAGTAGGTGACATGGCGAGCTTCAGTTAGGGCTTCTTCGTCCAGGTCGGCGACAATCTTATCGGCCAGGTCATGGAGAGGGAGCACTGCATCGACCTCAACACTGGCAATGGCGCTGCTGGGCATGCCCTTGAACATGGCTTCTTCGGGGTCCTGCACCAGGGCCACCCCACCCTCGGCTTTAATGCTCTTTAACCCGGCGGTACCGTCGTCTAACATGCCGGTAAGTACAACCCCCACGACGGTAGGGCCATGGGCTTTAGCGGCAGAGCGAAACATGGGATCGATGGCGGGGCGGTGGCCGTTTTCTCGGGGGCCTCGGCTGAGTTCCAGCCGATCAGAATGAATCAGCAGATGGTAGTTGGGCGGCTCTACCCGAAAGGTGCTGCCTCGCCCCAACTCACTCTGCACGGTAATGTTGCCTCCCATGGCCTGTACCAGGGCGTGGGTAATGGCCAGCCCTAGCCCCGGTCCTGGGGATTGAGGGCGGGCGCTGTGAACCTGCCAGAACTCTTGAAACACGTAGGGCTGATCTTTGGCATTGATGCCGCAGCCGGTGTCTCTGACGTTGATCTGCAAACGGTTTTGGGGCAGCGATCGCAGGCTGACGACCACTCCGCCTACGTCGGTAAACTTAAAGGCATTCGACACCAGGTTGGTAATAATTTGTCGCAGGCGGCCGCGATCATTGACCACGGTAATCGGGTCGGAGGGGAGTTCAGTTTGCAACGATAAGGCTTTTTGCTCGGCCAGGGGGCGCAGTTCTTCGAGGGTGGTGGTGATCATGATCAGCCCTTGCAGCTCAAACTGCTCTGGGCTGAGTTCCACAGAGTTGGCCCGCAGTCGAGAAAAACTGAGCATATCTTCAACCATGGTCAGCAGGTGCCGCCCGTTTTGGAAAATTCGCTCCACCATGGAGAGGGTTTTGGGGTCTGGTTTTTGTTGAGCCTGTTTCATCAGCATTTGCGAGAACCCCAAAATGGCGTTCATGGGGGTGGTAGCGATGGTGCTCAAATTCAATTGCCTGTTTGGCTTGGACGAGCTGCTCGTTTTGGGTAATGAGTTCTTCTTCGGCTACAACCCTGGCATCCAGCGGGGAGTTTGCCATCCCTCCCGATAAGTAGATCTCTCTAGAGTTATCGTCGGTCATGGCGTTACTGCAGGGTGGGGGGATCTGGCCGGGCTAGAAGCCCGGTTTCAGCTCTGATCGTTAGCCGCGCAGGCCTGGTGGGCGCAGTTTAACAGCTCCTTAACGGTTTGACTCCCCTGGGGAGTAAGGCTGACAACCCCAAAGCTGATGGTTACTATGCAGATAGTCCAAGGCCAGCCTCCAGGGCCAACGCCAGAAGCCTTGATCTGCCCGAGGGTGGGCAGATCCCACCCGCCTTATTTCAGGGATATCCCACCAGAGTCTCTAGGGGATGCGCTTCAAAATCAAGTACCGGCTACTACAGTTGCTCCATAGTAGATTGCCGCCTGCGCGGGAATGACGTTGGGACTTTATTAATTTGCCAGTCCTTAATCTTTGTTTCTGAAAACATTAATCATCATCTTCAAAGACGCTCTTGAAGAAGTCGATGGTATCCTTCAGCGCGGCGATGAAGACATCGATCTCAGCCTTGGTGTTGTAGAAGTAGAGGCTGGCCCGAGCAGTGGAATCGACTCCCAAAAACTCCCGATGCAGGGGCTGGGTGCAGTGGTGCCCCGAGCGAATCGCCACCCCGGATTGATCCAGCAGGGTAGACAGGTCCTGGGCGTGGACTCCCTCCACGGTAAAGGTGGCCAGGGCGGCCCGTCCGCTGCCGTCCGCTTTAGGTAGGGGACCGTAGAGCTTCACCTCAGGGATGGCCTGGATTTGCTCGTACAAATAGGCGGTCAGCTCATGCTCGGCGTCGGCAATCTTGTCCATGCCGATGCCAGACAGGTAATCTACCGCAGCGCCCAGGGCAATGGCTTCCCCAATGGCCGGAGTGCCGGCCTCAAATTTGTGGGGCAGCTCCGCATAGGTGGAATGATCGAAAAACACATCGGCAATCATTTCGCCGCCGCCCAGGAAGGGGGGCATTTCCTCCAGCAGAGCCAGCTTGCCGTAGAGGAAGCCGATTCCCGTGGGGCCGCACATCTTGTGGCCGGAAGCCACAAACCAGTCGCAGTCCATGGCCTGCATATCCAGGGGCATGTGGGGGGCGCTCTGGCAGCCGTCAATCAGCACCTTCGCCCCCACACTATGGGCCAGGGGGATGATGTCCTCCACCGGGTTAATGCAGCCCAGGGTGTTGGAAACATGGTTGACGGCCACCAGCTTGGTCTTGGCATTCACCAGCTGCTTGAACTGGTCCAGGTCAAAGGTCTGCTCTGCCGTCAGTCCCACAAATTTGAGGACTGCGCCGGTGCGCTGGGCCACAAACTGCCAGGGCACCAGATTGCTGTGGTGCTCCATCACCGAGAGAATGATTTCATCCCCCGGCTGCAGGGCGCTCATGCCCCAGGCGTAGGCCACCAGGTTAATGGCTTCGCTGGCGTTGCGGGTAAACACAATCTCGTTGCGGCTGGCGGCGTTGACGAAGGCCGCCACCTTGTCCCGCGCCCCTTCGTAGGCGTCTGTTGCTCGGGCACTGAGGGCGTGGATGCCCCGGTGCACGTTGGAATTATCCTGCCGGTAGTAGTGCTGCATGGCATCCAGCACCGCCTGGGGTTTTTGCGAAGTCGCCGCATTGTCGAAGTACACCAGGGGATGGGCATGCACGTCCTGATGCAGAATCGGGAAGTCGGCGCGGACCTTGGTGGCAAGGGTGAGTTCCTGGGCAACAGTCATAGTTAAGTCCATCGCGAAATTGCCTCCGTCAATGCCGCACGCAACGACGGCACCGCCATCGTATCTAAAATCTCCATGGCAAAGGCGTAAATCAATAACCTTTGGGCCTGGGCGGCATTAATGCCGCGACTTTGCAGGTAGAAGATTTCATCCGCCTCAAGCTGGCTGACGGTGGCCCCGTGGGCGCACTTGACATTATCGGCGACAATTTCCAGCTGGGGTTTGGTGTCTACCCGCGCCTTGTCCGACAGCAGCAGGTTGCGGTTGAGCTGGCTGGCGCTGGTGAGCTGGGCCTTTTGCGCCACCGCCATGCGACCGCTGAAGACACAGTGGGCTTTATTATCGACGATGCACTTGTGCAATTGCTCCACCATGCCGTGGGGGTGGTTGAGAGCGACCAGGCTGTGGGTGTCGTTGTGCTGGGAGTCGGCAATGGCTCCTAACCCGTACAGCTTGGTTGTAGTCTGCTCGCCCGTCTGGTACACCTCCCAATTGTGCCGGGAAAGCTTCGCACCGAAGGACACCGCCGTGCTGGTGTAGTAGCTGTCCCGTCCCTGGGTCACAGCCGTCTTGCCGATGTGGAAGGTGCCTGTGCCTTCCCGCTGCACCCGCAGGTGGGTAATCTGGGCGTTGGCGTCCACAAAGAACTCACTGACGGTGTTGGTGAAGTGGTCGCCGTCCCCAGTCCCCCAGAAGTCTTCGATGACGGTGGCGGCACTGCCAGTCTCGGCCATCACCAGAGCGCGGGGTTGAGCCATCAGGGGGGATGCGCCGGGTTTGGTCAGGTAAATGATCTGCATGGGCGTTTCGACCACCGAGTTCTTCGGTAGCCAGACCACCACCGCATCCTGAAACCCAACGGTGTTCAGGGCAGTGAAAACTTCGTGGCCACCGCTGGACTGGGCCAGCCGTTCGTCCAGCCTGGCCTGGTGATCCCCATAAAGGCTTTGCAGACTGCCGACTACTGCGCCCTCGGGCAGGGCATCCAGTTGGGACAGCTCGGCATCAAAGCGTCCGTTCACCACAACCACCTGGGCACCTTTGGAGTCTTCCAGTCGCACATTGGTCAGCTCATCCTCAGCGACAGATACCGCTTCAGTCACAGCGGCAAAGTCCATGGCCAGCATCGGCGACAGGTCCGTGAACCGCCAGTCTTCGTCGCGGGTGGAGGGGAAGGTCTGTTCGTTGACCAGGGCATCGGCCCTGGTCCGCAGTTCCGGCAGGGCCAGAGCCGACGGGAGCGCTGCCTTAGCAGACTGAGACAGACTCTTGAGATACGCCTGCCGCTGGTCAGCTTTGGAGATGTTTGCGGTTAGGGCTGGGGCGGGATTCGTCATCACACGGCCACCTCAGCTTTGTGCTCGGCCAGAATCCATTCGTAGCCCCGATTCTCCAGCTCGTGGGCCAGGTCTTTGCCGCCCGTGGAGATGATGCGGCCATCGGCCATGACATGCACGTAGTCGGGCTCGATGTAGTTGAGCAGCCGCTGGTAGTGGGTAATCAGCACCACGACGTTGTCGGGGTTAGCGATTTCGTTAACGCCGCCAGCGACGGTTTTCAGGGCGTCGATGTCCAGGCCAGAGTCGGTTTCGTCCAGAATCGAAAGCACCGGTTCCAGCAGGGCCATCTGCAGAATTTCGTTGCGCTTCTTTTCCCCGCCGGAAAAGCCTTCATTGACGCTGCGGTCCAGGAAGGAGGCATCCATCTTGACCACGTCCAGCTTTGCTTCAATCAGGTCGTCGAAGTCGAACACGTCCATCTCGTCTTGGCCCTGGGCTTTGCGATGGGCGTTGTAGGCCACCCGCAAAAAGTCCCGGTTACTGACGCCGGGAATCTCCAGGGGATACTGGAAGGCCAGGAAGATGCCGGAGGTGGCCCGTTCGTGGGGTTCCAGTTCCAGGATGTCCTGCCCTTTGAAGCTGATTTCTCCGGCGGTGACCTCGTAGTCGGGGTGCCCGGCCAGCACTTTCGAGAAGGTGCTCTTGCCGGACCCGTTCAGGCCCATAATGGCGTGGATTTCACCGGCTTTCACCTCAAGGTTCAGCCCTTTGAGGATTTCGGTGCCGTCCACGGTGGCGTGGAGGTTCTTGACCGAAAGAATGACGTCGCTGTTCTCGTTAATCATGGATGCTGCTGTGTTGAATACCTCAATGTGGGGGGAGACCCACGTTGTCCTAATCTGCGTTTGGGGGATGGTGGGGGGATACCTGCGTTGAAAAAGTTGTCTACGGTAGGTTGGGTGAAACGGAGTGGAACCCAACAGAGGGGTAAGTTTGTCGGGATGAGCTAACTTTGTGTTCCATTTCCGTTACCTTTTTCTGGTTTAGGATTGTTGGGTTCCGCTAGCGCTATACCCAACCTACGATTCTCGTGATTGGTCTATCACGGGAAATTGGGGGATGGTGGGCAGTGCCCACCCTACGGGTTCTCTGGTTTGGGATGGTTGGGTTCCGCTGGCGCTACACCCAACCTACGGTGCTATAGGGTGCATTCGCGAAGCAATGCACCATTCCGAGAATTCCGTTAATGGTGCATCACCCCCAAAAACCTCCTACCCAACCGTGTTTTCCAGCTTCAGGGCCAGCAGCTTATCCGCCTCGGCGGCAAACTCCATGGGCAGCTTGTTGAACACATCCCGGCAGAAGCCAGAGATAATCATCGACACCGCATCTTCTGGAGAAATGCCCCGCTGGGCGAAGTAGAACAGCTGGTCTTCCCCAATCTTGGAGGTGGAGGCTTCGTGCTCCACCCGGGCAGTGTTGTTCTGCACCTGGATGTAGGGGAAGGTGTTGGCGCTGGAGGTGTCGCCAATCAGCATGGAGTCGCACTGGGAGTAGTTGCGGGCTCCTTCGGCCTTCGGCCCCATTTTCACCAGACCCCGGTAGCTGTTGCTGGATTTGGCTGCCGAAATCCCCTTGGAGATGATGGTGCTCCTGGTGTTCTTGCCAATATGCACCATCTTGGTGCCGGTGTCGGCCTGCTGCATGTTGTTGGTCAGGGCCACGGAGTAGAACTCTCCTACGGAGTTATCCCCCACCAGTACACAGCTGGGGTACTTCCAGGTGATGGCCGAGCCGGTTTCCACCTGGGTCCAGGAAATCTTGGAGTTCTTACCGGCGCAGAGGCCCCGCTTGGTAACAAAGTTATAGATGCCGCCTTTGCCGTTTTCGTCGCCCGCGAACCAGTTCTGTACCGTGGAGTAGTTGATGCTGGCGTCATCCAGGGCCACCAGTTCCACAATGGCGGCGTGGAGCTGGTTGCTGTCATACATGGGGGCGGTGCAGCCTTCCAGGTAGGTAACGGAGCTGCCCGCTTCCGCCACAATCAGGGTGCGCTCAAACTGGCCCGAATCCCCATTGTTGATGCGGAAGTAGGTGGACAGATCCATGGGGCACTTGGTGTTTTTGGGGATGTACACAAAGGAGCCATCGCTGAACACCGCCGAGTTCAGGGCGGCGAAGTAGTTATCGCCGATGGGCACCACCGTACCCAGGTACTTTTCCACCAGCTCGGCATGGTCTTTCAACGCCTCAGAAATGGAGCAGAAGATGATACCTTCTTCCGCCAGCTTCTCTTTATAAGTAGTAGCCACGGAGACGCTGTCAAAAATCGCGTCCACCGCCACATTAGCCAGCCGCTTTTGCTCAGAGAGGGGAATACCCAACTTCTCGAACGTGTCCAGCAGCTCAGGGTCCACCTCATCCAGACTGCCCAGCTTCTGCTCTTTCTTCTTGGGAGCCGAGTAGTAAATGATGTTCTGGTAGTCGATGGGCGGATACTTAACATTCGGCCAGGCCGGCTCCTCCATCGTCAACCACTTGCGGTAGGCCTTGAGGCGAAACTCTAACATGAATTCCGGCTCGTTCTTCTTGGCCGAAATCAGGCGAATCACGTCCTCATTTAGGCCACGAGGAATCACGTCGGCTTCAATATCAGTCTTAAAGCCGTACTTATAGGGTTGGCTAACCAGGGACTGAACGGACGTACTCATAAATGGGACTCTCTGAACGTGCTGCTAGCGGACGGGTTTAACGGGTTTAGTATTTGCTGGTTTCGGAGCGGATCTCGTCAAAGGTGATGTCCTGCTTATCCCCAGCGAAGGGGTTGTCTTCCGTCAGGAACAACATGCAGTGGCACTCCTTACGCTCCTGCATGGGGACGCAGGGGCAGTTCCAGTAAATGGCTTTAACTTCGGCTTCCTTGTCCTCGTAATGGCGACAGGGACACAGGGGAGAACCGTAGTCGTCTTTGTGCTTGGCCAGGCCTTCGATCACAACCGCCGTAACACCAGGGTCAGCACAGAAGTAGGTGCCTGTCCGCTTAGCGTAACTCTGGGCAAAGTTGCGCATCATTTCTAGGTTCTTGTCGGAAGCCTGGGTTGTTTTGTTATCAGTCATTACAGATGATCTGTGGCAAGACAGCTCACTAATTCTATACAATTAAAGCAACATTTAAGTTGTCTAACTAATCTTAGACTAGTTTAGCAACAATGATGTTGTCAAAGTGGATCGTTAACAATTGGATCCAATTTTTCTGGTTCTAACGGTAGATGTTGAGAGGTGTTCAACCATCTCCTCCTCTGTAGCCGGAACCAGATCAATATCACTAGATCGCTAAAAACGCATCCACTCCTGTAGTATCTGACGCCATGTGGGCCAACGCAATGACTTCTGTGCAGCAACCCTCTACAAAAGATGACATTCTGGTTTACCTGCTGAAGCAGGGAGAGGCAACGGCTCAAGCTTTGGCAGCTCATCTGGAGGTTAGCGCCCAGGCCATTCGCCGCCATCTCAAGGATCTGGAAACCGACGAGTTGATTGAACACCACACCGCCCAGGAGGGCATGGGGCGTCCGAATCATCTCTACTGTTTGAGTTCTAAAGGACGGGCTAAATTTCCGGCCCAGTACGATGAATTCGCCATTTCCCTGCTCGCCACCCTGGAAAAAACCGTCGGCAAAGACCAGGTGGGCACCATCCTGCGTAAGCAGTGGCAGCAAAAAGCTCTGGACTATCAGCGCCAGGTGGGGGAAGGGCCGGTGGCAGAACGGGTGGCCAAACTAGTCAAGCTGCGCCAGGCCGAGGGCTACATGGCCGAATGGCACCGGGCCGAAGATCAAGAGGATCAGGCTGCTCTCCCGAAATACATCATCACCGAGTACAACTGCGCCATTTCCCAAATTGCCCAGTCCTTTCCCACCGTCTGCGGCCACGAGCTAGAGATGTTTCAGGTGGCGTTGCCCGACTGCGCTGTTACCCGCACCCACTGGCTGGTTAACGGCGAACACCGCTGCGGCTATCTAATTGAAGCTAAAGCATCCTGATTATTCCGACGACAAGTATTGGAGTTCGGAGACTATTAGAGTACTCCCAGAAAGTAATTATCCAGTAATCACTTAAGATGTTTCGACTCCGCTTCGCTCAACATGACCGCCTGTGTCATTCCGTTCGCGAAGCGTCTCCCTTGGGGAGAACCAACGGGAGGAATCTCGGTTGGATAACTTTTAAGTTGGATTACTCTTAGTCATTCTTGTGATCGCGTGGTTTGACCAAGGATCAAAGCGAGAATCCAAAAATAGAGAAGTTCTTACGCCATTGCGGCAGTTATGTAACCTGCCCCCTCGTCCTCTGCTCCCCTGCTCTCTCACCCCCCCTTCCCCATCCCGAACGCATCCATTCAGTCGAAAGCCCAAATTCACCCATGCTTGATCAATCCATTCAATTCTTAACCGAGGCTGATTCCGCCGAAGTAGACAAGGCGCTGCTGTCGACTCCCGAGAAGTTTCTCACCCGGCTGACCATTTCCACCGCAAGGCTACTGAAATACATTTCTCAAGATTTAGAAACCCCCATCGAAGACCTCTCGAACCAACAAATTATCGAATGGTTTGAAGCCGACGCCAAGCGCAAGCGGGAACAAGGAGTTAACGCCGCCGTGCTGAAATGGCAGTCCGAAGGGTTGGATGAATAGACGGTTGAGACCCTTGCTTAAAGCTGACTTAAATGACCGACCGGTCTTTCCCGTGATTTTTATGCCCAATTTGAGCGTGGGTGGACCCTGTTGTGGGGTATTCAGGGCTATTTGTAGTGTGCCCATTCCACGGAAATTCGAAATTGAAATTTTGTGTGGTAGCGTTTCATTCTGTAAAGCTGCAATCTCTGCATCCCGTTTTTTGACCCATGAAACCCTACCAGCGCATCCCCATTGAGGACTGTGGAGAACCCCTTGTGCCGATTCCCGGCGAGCAGTTCGCCCTGGTCGATCCGCCTCCCTATAAAGTTTTGGGAGCACCCTATGGGAACTGCTCTCCCTATGCCCTGAGAACGGGGGTTTTATCTGCATTAACCCAGGCCCAGCACCATCTCCAGCGTCAGCAACCGCCATGGCGGATTCAGGTCTTCGACGCCTTTCGGCCCGTGGCGGTACAGCAGTTTATGGTGGATTACACCTTTCAGACCTTGCTTCAGGAAAAAGGACTGCAGGCAGCACAACTGACATCCCAACAACAGGAAAAAATTTTGCAGGAAGTCCTGCGATTTTGGGCCATTCCCAGCGCTAATCCGGCAACGCCTCCGCCCCACAGCACCGGGGCGGCCCTTGATGTCACCCTGGTGGACGATACAGGAGCTGCCGTGGATATGGGGTCCCCCATTGATGAGGTCTCGCCCCGTTCCTTTCCCAATCACTTTGTCAAGAGCGCAGATCCCTACCATCAGCAGATCCATAGCCGGCGGAGGTTGCTCTGGGAAGTGATGTCTGCGGCAGGGTTTCGGCAGCATCCCAACGAATGGTGGCATTTCTCCCTGGGAGACCAGCTCTGGGCCTGGCTGGTGCGTCAGGAGCCAGGAAGGGAGGATGCGATCGCAAAATACGGTGGCATAACCCCCTAATTGGCTCACTTCCGGGGCAATTCTGGGTAAAGTTAGAGGGTTGGTTACGGGAGAAATGCGATGCTCAACCGGAAGCGACAAGCTCAATCAATTTGCTTAGGAACAGCGGTTTGGGTCCTATCTACAGTGCCTGGCGTAGCAGCGGGTGAGTCCCTTACCCAGGAATCCTCCATTAAGATCCTCCGACGGGAACTGCAGCTTGCCGTTTGTCTCAACTATTGGGACCAGGCCGTTGATCTTGTCGGCGGATTCATCGCCTCTCCTGAGATTTCCCCTGGGCGCCGGGCTGAACTAGTCCAAACCAGACAGCAACTGCAGCAGGCATTGCAGCGTCAGGCAGAGATTGATATAACGGCTTTCAACTGTGAAGAACGGTTGACTCAATTTGTCCCAACCTATCCCGTAGTCTCTCCCCCCCTGGCTTTAGACAAAGCCCTATTTTATTCAACGGTTGCAACGAACGATTTTGAGCCCATTCCCGATCGGTTAGCTCGCCGACAACTCGCAGCCCAACAGGCTGGACTCACCCAGGGGATGGCAATCGAGATCCCCGCTTTGTCGTCGGCCAGAGTTGTACCCACCCACACGGGCATGGGAGTCTCCGCTGGATCGGTTAGTACCGGAGTAGACGTCTTTTCGTTTATCGGCGGCAGGGGTGACCAAATTAGCCTCAGTTTAGCTGTCACCGAGGTGCTGCCCGGCAGACTCTATAGTGATGATGATTCCCAAATCTTTCTCTTTGATCAGGCCGGCACCCTCCTGGCCGAAAACGATGACCTGAGCCGCTTACAATCTGAAATCACAGGTTTCACCCTACCCCGGGCAGATATTTATTACGTTGCCGTCACGACTTATAACAATGACCCTATCCTCGACTCCAGTCAGCGGATAACGGGCTGGAGTGGAAACGGTGGCAGTGCCATTGAATACACCATTACTATCACTGGTCTCACTCCTGCCGGCCAACTCATATTACCGCCGGTATCTTCCCCTGAATCATAATCCTGCTCTGTCCCGGAGTATAGCTGGTATAACAGTGCTAGTCGTTTTCATGGTGACCTGCCTCCATGCCTCGGGATGCCGACTCCCCCTTTCAGCTCGGGTTTCTGATTAAGTTTGTCGAACCCGATCTAAAACCTGAGGACATTGAGACCGAGACTCAATACCTTCAGGAAGATTTGCTCGCCCTGAGTGGTATGCGGCAAACGCGATTTCATCCTTTAACGGCTCACCGCAATCAGGTGAATTTCAGGGAGGGAGTGCAGTTTCAAACCTCCCCAGAGCGGTTACGGGCAATTCTGCGGCGGTTGTGCGATCGCCTAGACGATAACCCCCTAGAAACTTTGATATTGATTTATCACGGGCAGGTTCGGCTACAAATTCAAACCCACAAAGCTGAAGAACTCGCCAGTATTGTTGCTTCTGCAGAAGCCTTGCTCCCGCCGGAAAGCATTTACTTAGCTAAAGCTGAAACCTATGTCCGCACCCGAGGCGAGCTCTCCCCAGCAGAAGCAGTTAATCTTGAGCTGCTTGCCCAGCAGCTAGCCCTGACTCCAGAAGAGGCCGCAGAGCTAAACGCTACCGCAATGGGGCCGTTCAAATCCCTGGGGGAGAAACGGCAGCGCTTTTTGGAAGTGATGACAGTCGAAATGACCCACCAGTTTCCCCCGGACCAAGACACCAAAGACGTCCTGTACGAACTGGCAGAACATCTAAGACTACCCAGACCAGAAGCCGACAGTTTAATCCAGAATTATTTACAGAAAATTCAGGCTGAAGCCGAAGCCAAACGCCTAAAGGAAGAAGCTGAAGCTTCCAGAAAACAAGCTGCGGAGCAAGAGCAATACGAAAGCGAGAAGCGCACCCAGGGCCATCATCAAGATCAGATCAAACAATACCAAGAGCTGTTTCGTCAGGCGATTCAGCACAATCTTCATCCCCTGGCTTTTGATCAAGGGCGTCTGGAACAAATTCGGCAACTCTGGCAGCTTCCGAAAGATACCGTCAGTCAAATTGAAGAGGAGGTCAGAAGCGAACTTTACGGTAGTATTCAGTCCACCTCCGGTATTCACTACGGTCGACTGCGGCAGTTGTTATGGTCCCAGTCTTGGCAGGAAGCAGATCGGGAAACGGAAAACGTTATTCTCAAAGCCTTAAGTGATGATATGGAACCCCTTGACCGAGACGCCGTAATGCAGCTTAACTGCGCTGACTTATTTACCATTGATCAACTTTGGAGCCGCTACAGCAATGGCAAATTTGGTTTTCAAGCCCAATATCAGATTTTCCAAGCTGCTGAGCGCCGCCCCATTGACTTTCAACGTCTTGTCGAGTGGCGTCATAATTTTTTCAACCCCCAGGGAGAACTGAAGCCTTACAAGTCCTTAACATTTCACCCCAATGCCCCTAAGGGTCATCTTCCGAGCTGGCGCTGGTGCTGTACCAGTTTGGAAGGAGGATACGACGTCAGCGATGCCATCATTGAAGGGTTTTTCCTGCATTTGGAAAAATGCCTTTCAGGTAACATCAATACTTCTCCCCCAGTTCCCTGGGCAGATTCAGGTGATATATCCGGTGATATATAAGGCTATGGCGATCCCCTCCCAAATCTGGACCATTGTTGACCTGGAGCACCTGCTCGACCAGCAAGAATGGCAGGCTGCTGATCAGGTCACCCAGACTCTTTTGCTGCAAGCCATGGGTCAACCGCAGGAAGGATATCTGACCCCGCTGGCCCTGGCCCAAATCCCATGCAATTTACTTCACCAAATCGACTACCGCTGGAAAAATGCCAGTCAGGGAATATTTGGCTTCTCCAAACAACACACAATCTATACCCAAATCGCAACGTCAGACCCTCATCGCTTTTGTGAACAGGTTGGTTGGCTGATGGTGAGCGTAAAGCCCCTTGCCTTTTTCAAATTCTACGAATTCCTAAACTTCAGCCTGGAAGCTCCCGAAGGTCATTTACCAGCCCTCTGGTATTGGCGCATGTCCTGGGCTGAGTCCCTGCGTAGCGGTGGTTTTGGTACTGGTAGAGGAGGGGCCTTCGGTAATTCATCTACCCTTGATGCCCTCATGCTGCGACTATCCCGCTGCAGTCTTCAGTAATTTCCAACCAGGCTCAATCCCTAGAATTTAGGACTACAGTTTCCTCGAACATGATGATTCCAAAAAGAAAGACATCCCAGTGGGATGTCTTTTTCAACCAAGCACTCCTTCAGGAATCTTGACTTAATAGCGCATGAGCAGCCTAAGGGGCTTCCGTTTGATCATCAATCAGCAGATTGTCGTCATCCAACATGGCACTGCCGCCATTGCCATCCTCGTCACTAGCGGAGCGACGGTTAGAACCATCTCCCAATGATCGCCCACCAATCATTTCATCATCGGTCAGCATATTCAAACTACCCTCAATGTCATAGTTGCGGGCAGTGCGGTCATCCAGCACCACATCCTGCAGCATCATGTCATCGTCCAAAATTGCGGATTCGAAGGAGGTATCAATTTCAGGGGTCGTAGTTTCTTCGTAGGCATTGAAACCGGTACCCGCCGGAATCAAACGACCGATAATCACGTTCTCCTTCAGACCCCGCAGCCAGTCAGACTTCCCTTCAATGGCCGCCTCCGTCAAGACCCGAGTCGTCTCCTGGAAACTTGCCGCCGAAATGAAGCTATCGGTGTTCAGCGAAGCCTTCGTGATCCCCAACAGCACCGGAGTATAACCTGCTGGAGCACCGCCCGTAATTGACATGGCTTCGTTCACCTGTTCAACCTGGTAGATTTCCACCAACTCTCCCGGCAGCATGGTGGTGTCGCCACCATCCTCAATGCGGCACTTGGAAGACATCTGGCGTACAATCACCTCAATGTGTTTGTCAGAAATATCAATCCCCTGGGACTGATACACCGATTGCACCTCATTGACCAGGAAGGACTGCACATGCTGCAGACTTCGCAGCGCCGCCTCATGGGTTCCCATGCCCTGGCCCAGATAGTATTCAAAGAAAATCTCCAGAATTTCGTGGGGATTAGCCGGACCATCCGTCAGGTGCTCTGCGGTAGAGATGATTTGACCGTCAGAAACCAGCACGTTCTGACCGGGGCTGATGGGATAGTCGGCAACTACACCATCTGCTTCTTCGACTTTAACCTCTACGGTTTCGTCGTCGCTGTACACTACGCTGGCAGTCCCGGGACGACGGGCCAGTACACAGGCTTCCTTCGGACGACGAGCCTCCAGGAGTTCCTCAATCCTCGGTAGACCCTGGATGATGTCTCCGGTTTTGGCCCGCTCAAACACCAGCAGCACCAGATTGTCACCCCGCTGGACCAGATCCCCATCCTCAATATGCAGGACAGCACCGGTGGATACCCGATAAGGACGAGCAATCCGCAGGGTCATCATGTTTCCATCCAGACGGGTCACTTCAGCCGATTCCTCGCAGGCAATCCCCGGGGCAAGCTCGGTATTAGCCACGACCAAGTCGCCTACTTCAACGGTGGGAGTTTGTCCTGCCAAATCGAGCTGCAGCCGATCGGCATCTCGGACCACCAGAACCCGGCGAATGGCTTCCAGGCCCTCTCGAATACCGCGAATTTCCCCGGCTTCCTTGCACTGAATCTCGGTGCGGGCAACAATGGCTCCTGGTTCGATCTGCTGACCTTCCTCCACCAGTAAGCGGGTAACCGTGCTGCCTTGGGTTTGGTCAGCAATCACGTCACGACGAACAGACAGGGTTTCCAGAATCACCATTTGCAGGCGCATCCGCTCGGAGTCAGCCTCATCTTCCACCAGTTCAATATCGGCGACCACATGGGGAGACCCTTCTTCAATATCGAGCACAAGCTGGGTCCGCAGCAGTTCAACCCCGTCCACGGACTTCACCCTATCCCCATCTTTGAAGGGAATGCGCTGAATAGCCCGCAGCTTAATGGAACTTTCTGCGTCAGAGACAGAGTCCTGGCTCGGCACCGCCGGTTTGTCAGGAACGGGGTACTCTTCCACCGGACGCAGCAACAGGGCTGGCCCTTCAGGGGTATCCACATAATTCACATACTGCAGAGCTTCCGCCACCAGACCGGGCATGACCTCTTCCCCAGCGTTGACGATGGTGCCATCACGGTCCATCACATCGTCCGGGGCATCCACCATGTGGATGTCGCCAGGCTTGATTAAAATCTCCCGGAGAATGTCATTTTTCTGGGTAACTTCGATCACACCACTGTTCTGGCAGAAGATGTCTTTAACAACTTCGGTTCCGGCTTCCACATACTGCCCGTCTTCTACCATCAACAGGGAAATATCCTTATTGACTTCGTGGGCTTCTTCAGGAATCCAGAGCAGGGTTCCGCCCTGGGTTACTTCATATCCCTGCTTGCCTTTACCCTTCTTGGCAACCTCGACCCCAGAGAATTTAACAATACCGCCGGTTTGGGTCTGGTATTGGTCATCTTCTAGTTCAGCAATGACCTGACCAGTGGTAACCTTGGTCCCCGGGGTGGCAATCAGAGAAAATCGCTTGCCGCTGGCAGTTTCAATGAAGTAATGCTCCCGTCCCTGGCCCTTTTCCACATGGACCTGAGCCTGATCAAGCATCACCGATGCAGTAATGATTTCTACTTCCCGTACGCCCTTATCATCTTCTGCTTCGGGCAGACGCACCAAACCACCCCGCTCACTGGTCAGCTTGGTTTCAGCAATGGTTTCCCCAGCTTCAACATGGTCACCATTGCGTACCACCGGCTCAGCCCCAGGGGGCAGGTTATAAACATCTCCTGAGAGTACCCAAAGGAGACCACCCCGCTGGGCAAGACGAGTGGTGTTGCCCTGACGGTCGGTCTTTTCTTCCTGTACTAAACCGGCAAATTTAACTTCCCCGGCCAGGTCAGAGGTAACGTCCTTGGTCGCTTTCTCCGTAACTTTCCGAGTGCGGCCTGTGGAGGGCAGTTCTGCTAGCAGCTGCTCGGGTTTAACGGCTTCCCCATCCCTGACAAAGAGAATCGTACCCTGGGGAATGGTTTCCGTCTGGGATTTGCCGCTACCTTCAATCACCAGTTCGGCATTTGATTCTACAATCAGCGCATCTTCCCCGTAACGAGTACGGAAGCCCCGGCTCTTGAACTTCTTCGAGAGGCGGACTTTACCCTCCTTTGATGCCCGGATTCTGGGGGTCAGCTCTCCCGTGAAGGTTCCCCCCGTATGGAAGGTCCGCATCGTCAGCTGGGTACCGGGTTCACCAATGGATTGAGCCGCAATAATACCGACCGCTTCGCCCAAATCCACCATTTCCGAATGGGCCAGGCTCCAGCCATAGCAAAGGCGACAGACAGAACGGGTGGCCTCGCAGGTGAGGGCCGAACGCACCATGATCTCCTTGACACCAGCGTTGTCGATGTATTCAGCCATTTCTGGAGACACCGACCCGTTTTTCTCCAGAATGATCTCGCCGGTTTCGGGATGAACAACGTCTTGGGCAACCACGCGACCCAACAAACGGTCTTCCATGGGAATCAAAATCCGCTCCCCGTCGGTCATAGCCCGTAAGGGAATGCCCCGTTCGGTACCACAGTCATGCTCCCGAATAATCACATCCTGGGAAACGTCCACCAGACGACGGGTCAGGTAGCCCGAGTCAGCCGTCCGGAGGGCGGTGTCGACCAGCCCCTTGCGGGCGCCGTAAGAGGAAATTACATATTCAGTAACCGTCAAGCCTTCCCGAAAGTTAGTCTTAATCGGCAAGTCGATGATCTCCCCTTGGGGATTCGCCATCAGACCTCGCATCCCCACCAACTGACGCACCTGGGAGATGTTCCCCCGAGCCCCAGAGAAAGCCATCATGTAAACGGAGTTGAGGGGATTATTTTCTTTGAAGTTTTTGACGACCTGATCTTTTAGTTCTTCACTGGTGTCGTTCCAGGTATCAATGACCTTAGTCAGACGCTCCACCTCAGTGATTTCGCCCCGGGTGTAACGCTCTTCCGTAGCCCGAATATCTTCTTCCGCAGCTTCCAGCAACTGGCGCTTAACCTGGGGTACCTGCAGATCTTCTACGCTAATGGAAACCCCGGCCCGAGTCGCATATCGAAACCCGAGTTCCTTAATCCGGTCGGCCATTTGGGCGGTACGGGCCGTGCCAAAATTGGTAAATGACCAGGCAATTAGCTTCTTTAGCTGTTTTTTATCGATCACCCGATTCCGGAAAATCATGGAGGATTGAGTCGCCCCGTGCTCAGCCATGGTGTTATCGCCCTTTGAATTGATGTACAAGCGTTGCCTAATGTAGTTCGGTAAAGTTGACAGGTTATGTATCAGTCCATCAGGGAACCGACAGACTACCCGGCCAGAGCTTCATGCACCGCTTTGTTGTAAATGATGCGACCAGGAGTCGTTAAGACATATTGAGAAATTAATTTGCCCTCACTGTCCATTCGCACTTTGCGGTCAGGATAAATTTCGGTAATGGTGCCGTCTTCAGCTTCAACCCGTTCTGGTGCGACTTCCTTGCCATCGGTTTCAACCGGGCCGTCGTACCGTAACCAGACCTTCGAATGGAGAGCGACCAGTTCCTGTTCAAACGCCATGATGGCGTCATTCATGCTGGCAAAGTAGTGACCTGCTCCCTTTTCAGCATAGGGATTCTCTGCCGTCAGGTAGTAACAGCCCAAGACCATATCCTGGCTCGGCGTAATAATGGGTCGTCCAGTGGCGGGAGACAGGATATTGTTGGAGGCCAGCATCAGCAGCCGCGCTTCCGACTGAGATTCTAAGGACAAAGGTACATGAACCGCCATCTGGTCACCGTCGAAGTCGGCATTAAAAGCCGGACATACCAGGGGATGCAGTTGAATGGCACGCCCTTCCACCAGAATCGGCTCGAAGGCTTGAATGCCTAAGCGGTGCAGGGTAGGAGCCCGGTTCAGCAGCACTGGGTGGCTTTCAATTACCTCTTCCAGCACTTCCCAAACGCTGGGATCATTGTGCTGAATCATTTTTTTGGCTGCCTTGATGTTATTCACCAGGCCCTGACGAATCAGCCGGTGAATTACAAAGGGTTGAAATAGCTCGATGGCCATTTCCCGGGGCAGACCACACTGGTGAATTTGCAGCTTCGGACCCACCACAATGACAGAACGACCGGAGTAGTCAACCCGCTTACCCAGCAAGTTCTGCCGGAAACGTCCCTGTTTACCTTCAATGATGTCAGACAGGGATTTCAGGGGCCGATTGTTAGCCCCTACCACCGTGCGACCCCGGCGGCCATTATCAATCAGGGCATCCACCGCTTCCTGCAGCATCCGCTTTTCATTGCGAACGATGATTTCGGGCGCCAGAATTTCCTGCAGGCGAGCCAGACGGTTGTTGCGGTTGATCACCCGACGATACAGGTCGTTCAGGTCTGAGGTAGCAAACCGACCACCATCCAGCTGCACCATGGGTCGCAGATCGGGGGGAATCACCGGGATTGCATCCAGCACCATCCACTCGGGCTTAGAGCCAGTGGCAATAAAGTTATCGATCACCCGCAGGCGCTTAATCAGCTTGGCTCGCTTCTGGCCCTTAGAATTGGCAATGTCTTCCCGCAACTTTTCGGCCACGGCTTCTAATTCAAGGTCCTGCAGCAGCTGCATCAGCGCTTCCGCCCCAATACCCACCTCAACGCCCTGAAGTTCAGATTCTTCGTCGTACAGCTGGTCCTCAATTTCAATCCACTGATCTTCAGTTAACAGCTGCTTATAGCTCAGGTTGTCGGCATTGCCGGGATCCAGTACTACGTAGGCATTGAAATAGACAATCTGCTCTACATCTCGTAGGGGCATGTCCAGCAGAATTGCAATGTAGCTGGGAATACCCTTCAGGTACCAGACATGGGCTACTGGCGCAGCCAGCTTGATATAGCCCATGCGATGACGGCGCACTCTGGATTCCGTCACTTCTACACCGCAGCGTTCGCAAACAATGCCCCGGTGGCGAACTCGTTTGTACTTACCGCAATGGCATTCCCAGTCTTTAGCGGGGCCAAAAATACGCTCACAAAACAGCCCATCCATTTCGGGCTTGAGGGTTCGGTAGTTAATGGTCTCGGGTTTGGTCACTTCACCAACAATTTGGCCGTTGGGAAGGGTACGTTCCCCCCACTGACGAATCCGATCGGGGGAGGCTAATCCAATTTTGACGTAGTCAAATCGCTGTTCTAGCTTAGGCATGCTTGCTGTTTTCCTCGTAGGCGCGCTGGTCTGCATTTAGGCAGGACTGAGGTGTTTGAGGCAAGGCCGACACCCCAGTCACAAAGGTGAATGGACTATCCCTCCGCTTCCTCTTCAATTTCTTCCCGAGAAATCGATTCATAGGTAGGTCTGGAGGGAGTGCGGCGGGAGTTGACATCGGCCATCAAGTCAACTTCAGAATCGCGGCTGGTCCCGTCTTCACGGGTTTCAACTTTGTGCACCGCAATATCCAAACAGAGAGACTGCAACTCACGCATCAACACCTTGAAGGACTCGGGCGTTCCTGGACGGGGGATGGATTTGCCCTTGACAATGGCGTTCAAAGCCTCGTTGCGGCCCTGCATATCATCGGACTTCACCGTCAGTAGTTCCTGCAGAGTGTAGGCAGCACCAAAGGCTTCCAAGGCCCACACTTCCATTTCTCCAAAGCGCTGACCACCCTGCTGGGCTTTACCTCCCAGAGGCTGCTGAGTCACCAGGGAGTAAGGACCGGTAGACCGGGCGTGAATCTTATCGTCGACCAGGTGCACCAGTTTCAGCATGTAGGCTTTACCCACCGTAACCGCCCGGTCAAAGGGTTCTCCTGTACGGCCATCGTAGACCTGGATTTTGCCGGGATCATCGGGATTGAAGACCCAGTCTTTCCCCGTGGCCTCCCGGGCCTCCCGGAGTTTGCCATGGGTCGAGTTCCGAGATGCCTCCTGGTCATACATTTCGTCAAATGGGGTGACCTTGAAACGGACATCAAGGTTTTCAGCGGCCCATCCTAAAAGACATTCAAACACCTGGCCCACGTTCATCCGGGAAGGTACCCCAAGGGGGTTTAGGACGATGTCAACGGTGCTGCCGTCAGGTAGATAGGGCATATCCTCCAGGGGCAAGATACGAGAAATGATGCCCTTGTTGCCGTGGCGACCAGCCATTTTGTCGCCCACCTGAATTTTCCGCTTTTGGGCCACATAAACCCGCACTACCATGTTGGCACCGGGGGGCAGTTCATCCCCCTGCTCTCGGGTAAAGACCCGCACATCTACGACGCGACCTTTTTCACCGTTGGGTACACGCAGGGAGTTATCCCTCACATCCCGCGCTTTTTCACCAAAAATAGCTCGCAGGAGCTTTTCTTCTGGCGGCTGGTCCGACTCCCCTTTAGGAGTTACCTTACCGACCAGAATGTCACCGGCCTCCACCCAGGCTCCAACGCGGATAATGCCGGTCTCATCCAGCTGCCGCAGGGCATCTTCCCCAACGTTAGGAATTTCCCGGGTAATTTCCTCAGGACCCAGCTTAGTTTGGCGCGCTTCAATTTCAAATTTCTCGACGTGAATAGAGGTGTAAATGTCATCCATGACGAGGCGCTCACTAATCAGGATGGCGTCCTCATAGTTGTAGCCCTCCCAGGGCATGTAGGCGAGGGTAACGTTTTGACCAAGGGCCAGTTCTCCCCCTTCGGTGGCAGAGCCATCGGCCAGCACCTGCCCAGCCTTGACCTGTTCGCCTGGGAAAACAATGGGACGTTGGTTTAAACAGGTGTCCTGGTTAGAACGTTGATACTTTTGCAGTTCATAATGATGCTCTTTGCCCGACGGATCACGGATGGCGATCCGATCTGCATCGAGATAGGAAACCTCTCCATCGGTGCGGCTGATAATGACCATGCCAGAGTCACGGGCCGCCTGGGCCTCCAGACCGGTACCAACCAGCGGACGCTCAGGTTGAAGCAAAGGAACAGCCTGCCGCTGCATGTTAGATCCCATCAATGCCCGGTTAGCGTCGTCGTGTTCAATGAAAGGAATTAAAGAGGTGGCAACGGAAATAATCTGTACCGGGGAAACCGCCACATAGTCAACCTCGTCGGAGGCCGTGGTAGTGAAGTCCTGGCGGTACCGTACGGGAACCGTATCGCCAAGGATGTAGCCTGCTTCGTCGGTGGCAATATCGCCGGGCGCCACCCGCAGATCATCCTCCTCGTCAGCGGTCATGTAGAGGGGGGCTTCGTCTTTCAATACCAGCCGATTTTCTACCTTGTAGAAAGGGGTTTCGATGAAGCCAAACTCATTCACCCGGGCATGGGTAGCCAGGGAACCAATCAAGCCAGCATTCGGACCTTCGGGGGTTTCGATGGGACAGATGCGGCCATAGTGGGAGGGGTGAATGTCACGAACCGCAAAACCTGCCCTTTCCCGGGTTAGACCGCCGGGGCCCAGGGCGCTGAGACGACGCTTGTGGGTCAATTCTGCTAGAGGATTCGTCTGATCCATGAACTGGGACAACTGGCTTGAGCCAAAGAATTCTTTAATCGCCGCGACCAGAGGCTTCGGGTTTACCAGGGAAGCCGGGGTCAGAGCATCAGAGTCAGAAACAGTCATCCGCTCTCGAATGATTCGCTCTAAGCGATTCAGTCCAACCCGCACCTGGTTTTGCAGCAGTTCACCCACAGACCGAACCCGGCGGTTCCCCAGGTGATCAATGTCATCAACGGAACCGATATCAAACTCTAGATTAATCAGGTAGTCGATGGCGGACAGAATATCGTTAGGAGTGAGGACTCTGGTGGTATCGGGAACGCTGAGACGCAGTTTTCGGTTGAGCTTATATCGCCCTACCCGGCCCAAGTCATATCGCTTTGGATCGGAAAAGCGTGAGTACAACAACTGCTCGCCGCCAGAAACCGTGGGAGGTTCACCAGGGCGCAGCTTGCGGTACAGCTCCAGCAAGGCTTCTTCCTCACTGAACTGCCCTTCTTTTTCAATGGTTTTCTGGAAATACTCTGGGTTGCGCAGAGAGTCAAAAATTTCGTTATCGCTCAGACCGAGGGCTTTCAGTAAAATCTGGGCCGACAGCTTCCGGGTCTTGTCGATGCGGACCCAAACCAGATCATTTTTGTCGGTCTCAAATTTGAGCCAAGCTCCCCGGTTAGGGATCAGATTGGCGTTGTAGGTACGCCGACCGTTTTTATCTGTTTCAGCTTTATAGTAAACCCCAGGACTGCGCACAATTTGGTTAACAATAACCCGCTCCGCACCATTGATGATGAAGGTACCCCGATCGGTCATCAATGGCAGGTCTCCGATAAAGACCTCCTGTTCTTTGATTTCTCCGGTTTCTTTGTTGATTAACCGGGTGGGAACGTACATCTGTACAGCATAGGTTGCGTCCCGCCGCTTGGCTTCGTCCACGTCGTACTTGGGGCGCTTGAGCTTGTAGTTCTTACCCAGAAAGTGGAGTTCTAGCTTCCCTGTATAATCAGTGATGGGAGAGAAGCTTTCTAGCTCTTCAATCAAGCCTTCTTCTAAAAACCAGCGGAAGCTCGACCGCTGAATCTCAACCAGGTCGGGCAATACAAAGTTTGGGGTGATGTTGTTGGAATCAGTCATGGGTCTCCTAAAGCGAGTCAGGCCCTAGCCATCAACGGTGAATAAAGCTGAAATCGATATCGGTGAGAGAAAAGTTGGAACAATCAGGAAAACTATATAGTCATCGCGCTTTGATAGTAACAACGGATATAACAAATCGAGCAGGACCGATGGAAGCAGGAGAGGATTTGTTGCAACACTATGAGTTGGGTGGGTTTAGTGACGGGAGCAGTCTAGTCGGGCAAAGACCTAGAGCACAGCGGCTCTAGAGACAAGGTCCAAACCTCCAGTGTAGACAACTAACTGGAGGTTGCGGCTGGTATTTTAGCTTTGCTCCCCGGGGAGGACAGACCTACATCAGGCAAATTAAAGAGTTTTTGCGCATTGCAGGTAGTGACTTGGGCAAGATACTCAAACTCAACCTGCCGCAGGCCAGCTAAGTAGGTCGCCACATGGCGCACGTAGGCCGGTTGATTACGACGTTCTTTCCGGTGGGGCTCAGGGGATAGAAAAGGGCAATCCGTTTCTATCAGGAGACGATCCTCGGGAACTATTTCGGCGGAAGCTTTGACCTGCTTAGCGTTCTTAAAGGTAACGATGCCACTGAAACTGATGTAGAACCCCAAATCGAGCAACTGGCGAGTTTCCTCAGGGGTACCAGCCCAGCAATGCATTACCCCGAGCACAGGGCCGACCGAATCCTGAAACCGCTTCACCAGATTGGCGGCGGCTTCGGCGGCATCACGGCAATGGATGATAACCGGCAATCCCAGGTTGTGGGCAATGGTCAATTGAGCCCAAAAAGCCTGGCGTTGAAGGTCAGCATCGTCAGCCTTGTAAAAATCAAGACCGGTTTCACCGATGGCAACCACCCGATTATCGGACCGCGCCAGTTGTTCAATCTGTTCCGGCAATTCTGGGGTCCACTTATCCATATCTAACGGGTGCAAGCCCACGGATAGATAAATCTCTGGATACCGATTGGCAATGGCTTGCATCCCCGCAAACTCACCCGGCTCGACACAGGAATGTACTAATTGAGTCACTCCAGCTTTTCGCCAGGCCGCAGCGACAGCCTCTAAATCCCCTGCCAGGGAGTCGAAGTTAAGGTGAACGTGAGTATCAACCAGGGGCATGGGTCTAAAGATTCAGAGAACAACAGCAGGCAAAGACCTGAACCAGTGCAGCTCTGAACCTAGGATGCTACCGCTGCTGTTTGGGGCTCTACCGACTTGAATGCCCGGGCAATTTGGGACTTTTTCCGCGCACCGGTGTTGGGGTGAAGCACGCCCCGCTTCACAGCTTTGTCTATCTTGCTGTAAACCGCAGCCATGCTGGACTTAACCGCTTCCAGGGTTTCATCCGATGGGCTGGCTTTATAGGCTTCTAAATCAGCAAGGTAAGATTTGGTGAGGGTTTTAACCGCCGATTTATAGGACCGGTTATGGAGCCGATTTCGCTCGGCTATTTGAATTCGTTTCAGTGCAGACTTAATGTTTGCCACAATTCGCCCTAGCTTAACAAGGTTATATTGACTGGATAAATTATGTTAGCACCATTTGACGAAAATGAATGCTTTATTCCGCAGCCAAGTTTGGTGGAGATCGACTAGGATGTTAGAACATTAATCGTTCACTTAGTCGATCTACCTACATTGGTGGCTTAAACCGATGTCATCGTCCCTGGTTAGGGATTGGGTGTTCAGTTGATGTACTTATAAGCTGGTTTATCCGGACGAAATACGCTGTAATGCTGCGCATCATTCATCAGCCGACCGAGGCCAAGACAGAGCTGCAGCGCATCTGTGCTCGAACCCATGACGATCAGGTCGTTCATAAAGAAGCCACAGTTCGCGAGATTCTGCACGCGGTCAAACGCCAGGGGGATCAGGCCCTCTTTCAGTACACCGCTGACTTTGACAAGGTTTCACTGACTGTAGAAACGCTGAGGGTGTCTGGGGCTGAGCTGGATGCGGCCTATCAACAGGTGGATAAGCCCCTGCTGGATGCCATTCGTCGCGCCGGCAAAAACATTGAGCGATTTCATCATCAGCGGGTTCCCAAGAGTTGGGTGCAGTTCGAAGATAACGGCATTGTTTTAGGCAAGCGTTACAACCCGGTCGACCGGGCAGGTATCTATATTCCTGGAGGCCGGGCAGCTTACCCCAGTACTGTTTTAATGAATGCGATCCCGGCCCGGGTGGCTGGGGTAGAGCGGATTGTCATGGTAACCCCCCCCGGTTCAGAAATTGGGGTCAATCCAGCCGTACTGGTAGCGGCTCAAGAGGCCGGCATATCAGAGATTTATCGCGTGGGTGGAGCCCAGGCCATTGGAGCTCTAGCCTACGGTACTGAGACCATTCCTAAGGTAGATGTGATTACCGGCCCCGGTAACATCTATGTCACCCTCGCTAAGAAACTAGTTTTTGGCACGGTCGGTATTGATTCCTTAGCCGGGCCCTCAGAAGTTTTGGTAATTGCTGACAGTACAGCGAAAGCAAAGCATGTAGCGGCTGATTTGCTGGCCCAGGCGGAACATGACCCCATGGCAGCGGCAATTTTGATTACCACCAGCGGTGGTTTAGCCAAGGCCGTGGCCGCAGAGGTAGATCGGCAACTCGCCGGTCATCCCCGCCAAACCCTGACGGAAAAGTCGATTGCCAACTATGGTTTAGCCGTAGTGGTAGACAACCTGGAGGTGGCGGCTTCCTTATCCAATGAGTTTGCCCCGGAGCATTTACAGTTAGAAGTGGCTGAACCCTGGGACCTCTTAGACAACATTCGCCACGCCGGAGCAATTTTCCTGGGGCATTCGACTCCAGAGGCGGTTGGAGATTATTTGGCCGGCCCCAATCATACGCTTCCCACCTCAGGGGCGGCCCGGTATGCGTCTCCCCTATGTACCGAAACCTTTATGAAGCACTCCAGCTTGATTCAGTATTCGCCTCAGGCCCTGGGAAATGTTGCCGATGAGATTGCAGCCCTGACCGAAACCGAAGGGTTACCTTCCCATGGGGAGTCCGTTACCCTGCGGGTCAGGGACTTCGAGGAAGAGTAACCCTGCCAGATCAACTTCCCAGGAACTGCCTGAGGCGAAAGATAACCAGGCTCTGTCCAATATTGATAGGAATGACTGAAACCCCCTCGAGCTTAGACTGAACCCAATTATCTCCCCAGTACCACTCGTGGAAACCGTCGATGCCTCCAGCCAGCACCATATGGAGGTTGTGATCGGTGACTTGTTTAACAGTGTGCTGAATTTCTACGGGCCCCAAATAGCTCTTGAACACCAGTCCTGATTGCAGTTCGCTGGGCAACCCTTCCTGAAACCGCTGGGGCCACAACCACAGCCGAAATTTGCCGGGTTGAATTAAACTAGCCTGAATTTGAGTTTGGTCTGCCTCAACTTCGATCCGTAAGTGGCTCTGCTGAAATGTGCCTAACATGCGCTGCTAGCTATGCCCAAGAACAACAGCTTCAGTATGCCAAAGCTATCTCCTTTGTGCTTGCGGAGGAGGGGGTAATTCCCACTAAAGTCTTTCCCCTGAATCCCGATTAAAATGTTTGAAAAGGAATGTTAAGTTAAGCGCTTTTGAGGAGACCCATGGCAGATCAACTTATTCGTGCCACCGCTGCGGATGGGGGCATTCGCGTTGTGGGAGTGATTACCACGAAACTGACCGAAGTAGCCCGTCAGCGGCACCAGCTGTCCTATGTCTCCACGGCGGCCCTCGGACGCACCATGGCCGCTGGCTTGCTTTTAGCTTCTAACATGAAGCGTCCTCAATCGCGGGTCAATATTCGGGTCCGGGGGGATGGTCCCCTGGGGGGCATTCTGGTGGATGCAGGTCTGGATGGTACCGTCCGGGGGTATGTCGACAACCCGGCCATTGAACTTCCCCCCAACCCTGCTGGCAAGCTGGATGTGGGCGGTGCAGTGGGCCGTAATGGTTACCTGTACGTAGTCAGGGACATCGGGTATGGTTACCCCTACTCCAGCACGGTCGAACTGGTGTCTGGAGAAATTGGTGATGATTTAACGCATTACCTGGCGACTTCTGAACAAACTCCCTCTGCCCTGGTCTTGGGAGTGTTTGTGGGGGCTGACGGTGTGGAGGCTGCCGGGGGATTGCTGCTGCAAATCATGCCGCGGGCGGCAGAGGACGAAGAGATGATCTCCGTGCTGGAGAGTCGGCTCTCCACTCTGACTGGATTTACGCCGTTACTCAGGGCCCATAAAACCCTGCCCCAGATTTTCGATGAGCTGGTAGGCGACATGGACCTGAACATTTTGCCGGAAAGTCAGCTGGTACGCTTCCACTGTCCCTGCTCCTATGACCGCATGCTGGGGGCATTGAAGATGCTTGGGGAAGAGGAACTGCAGGACATGATCGAGAAGGATGATGGGGCAGAGGCTACCTGTCATTTTTGCAACGAGGTATATCACACCGATAGTGCTCAACTAGCCCGGTTGATCGATGATCTGCGCCAGGCCCGACAGGAAGCCAGTCAGTAGACTTCAGGATCAAGCTTCCAGTCGGGCCTGTATCGTCTCTAATACGGATTGGCTCAGGGCTGCATAATCATAACCGCCCTCCAGGCCGAACAGAATATTAGGCGTTACGGCCACGCATTCATGGGTGAACCAGCCGTAGTCGACCGGGGCCAGATTCATGCTGGCCAGCGGATCGGCTTTGTTGGCGTCATACCCGGCACTGATAATCAGCAGGTCCGGATTAAAATTTTGGAGAAATGGAATCACCGCCTGCCTGAAGCGCTGGTGATAGGCATCGCTGCCGCTGCCGGCAGCCATGGGAACATTCAGCACGTTGTGATGCATGCCGGTTTCAGTGTCCCGCCCGGTGCCCGGGTAAGCCGGGAACTGATGTAAGGAGCAGTAAGCAATGTGACGATTATCTTCCACCAGGGCCTGGGTGCCATTACCGTGGTGAACGTCCCAGTCGAGGATGGCGACGCGGTTAACGCCGGGTTGCTCCAGGGCATAGTGGGCGGCTATTGCGGCGTTGGAAAACAGGCAGAAGCCCATGCCGCGATCGCGTACCGCATGGTGCCCGGGCGGTCGGCTCAGCACAAAGGCAGAATGGTGACTGGTCAACACATAATCTACCCCATCTAACCAGGCACTCACAGCCAATCGCGCAACGTCATAGCTGCGGGGAGCAACAACCGTATCGCCGTCAATTTTGCCTCCCCCCTCCGCGGCAATGTGCTGCAGAGCTTCCACATAGTGGGGGTTATGCAAGCGCTTAATCCAGCTATCCACATCTCGCTGGTTCAGGGGTGTCGGTTCTCGCCAGTCAAGATGGTTGGCCCAGGTTGCCGTTTTCAGGGCTGCCAGGGTGGCAGTTAGACGACCGGCATTTTCGGGGTGAAAACTACCCGTATCATGGGCTAAAAATTCTGGAGAATAAATCAGCGCTAAATCAGGAATGGCAAAGGCGTGGTGCACGGCTAACTCGGTGGGCTGCAAATCGAAACTTTGAGGGCATAAAAAGGAGGATGAAATCCCCTGTCATGAAGGCTTTTCGCCTCTACCCTTACCATAGCTCTAAATGCCTGAAATCCCGGGTTTTGTGATAAAATAGTTATTACGTTAGCCAAGAAAACTGAAGCTATTTGAGCGCTACTCAGCCCCGTTCAGTGTGATCGTCTGATTAGCGCTTTGTTATTCGCAAATTCGGAGTTTTTTCGTCTATGGCAACCCCAGAAGAGCGTATCGTTCCTACCGATCTGCGCAACGAAATGTCTCGCTCTTATCTAGAGTACGCCATGAGCGTCATCGTAGGACGGGCGTTGCCAGATGCCAGGGACGGACTCAAGCCAGTGCATCGTCGTATTTTGTACGCCATGCATGAACTTGGGTTGACCGCCGATCGCCCCTTTCGTAAGTGCGCCAGGGTGGTGGGTGAGGTACTCGGTAAGTATCACCCCCACGGTGATAGCGCCGTTTATGACGCCCTGGTGCGCATGGCCCAGGACTTTTCCATGCGGGCACCATTAATCAACGGCCATGGCAACTTTGGCTCCATTGACAATGACCCGCCAGCGGCCATGCGATACACCGAATGCCGCTTGCAGGCCCTGTCCAGCGATTCCCTGCTGCAGGATATCGAGTCTGAAACGGTCGATTTTGCCGACACCTTCGATGGTTCCCAGCAGGAGCCCATTGTGCTTCCGTCCCGGCTACCCCAGCTGCTGCTGAATGGCTCTTCAGGGATTGCCGTGGGCATGGCCACCAATATTCCGCCCCATAACCCCGGCGAGCTGATCAACGGGGTCATCGCCCTGATCGAAAACCCCAACATTTCCACCGCTGAGTTGATGCAGCTCATCCCTGGTCCCGACTTTCCTACCGGGGGGCAAATTCTGGGACGCAGCGGCATTCTGGATGCCTACACCACCGGACGGGGTTCCGTCACCATGCGGGGAGTGGCCAGCATCGAAACCATCGAGCAGCGGGGCCGTCCTGACCGGGACGCCATCATCATCACCGAACTGCCTTACCAGACCAACAAGGCAGCGATGATTGAAAAAATTGCCGAGATGGTGAATGAACGTCGCCTCGACGGTATTTCCGACATCCGTGACGAAAGCGATCGAGATGGCATGCGCATCGTCATCGAACTTAAGCGAGATGCCTACCCCCGGGTGGTCCTTAACAACCTCTACAAGCAGACGCCCCTGCAGAATAACTTTGGCGTCAATATGCTATCTCTGGTGAACGGGGAACCCCAGTTGCTGGGGCTGAAACCGATGCTGGAAGTGTTCCTCGACTTCCGCATTGAAACCATTATCCGCCGCACCCGGTACGAACTGCGCAAAGCCGAGGAGCGGGATCACATTCTGCAGGGCTACCTGATCGCCCTGGCTAATCTGGACGCCATCATCGCTCTAATTCGCGGTGCGGCAGATACCCCCACCGCCAAGCAGGAATTGATCGATACCTACGAGCTAACAGAGATTCAGGCTGATGCCATTCTGCAAATGCAGTTGCGTCGTCTCACCGCTCTGGAAGCCGACAAAATCCATGCGGAGCACGAAGAACTACAGGCTACGATTGCTGACCTGCAGGATATTTTGGCCCGGCGGGAGCGCGTTTTAGAGATCATCGTCAATGAGCTGACTCAGCTCAAGGAAAAATTCAACGATCCTCGCCGCACCGTCATTGAAATGGACGATGGGGAACTGACTGACATTTCTCTCATTGCCAATGAGCAGGTAGCAATTCTGGTCACCGACCAGGGCTACATTAAACGGATGCCCGTGGATACCTTTGAAGCTCAGAGTCGGGCGACCCGAGGTAAGGCAGGCACAAAAATGAAGGAAGACGATGTCGTCCAGCACTTCATTACCTGCTACACCCATGACCACTTATTGTTCTTCAGCGATCGCGGGGTCGCTTACTCCCTGCGGGCCTATCAAGTGCCGGAAGGATCCCGGATTGCCCGGGGAATTCCCATGGTGCAAATGCTGCCCATCCCCAAAGAGGAATGCATCACTTCGGTGCTGGCAGTGCGGGAGTTCACCGACGAAGACTATCTGGTGATGCTGACCAAAGGGGGGTTTGTTAAAAAGACAGCCCTGTCGGCCTTCAGCAATATCCGCACCAACGGTCTGATTGCCATCTCCCTGGAAGAGGGAGACCACCTCAAGTGGGTGCGTCTGGCCCGAGCTACGGACAGCATTTTAATCGGTTCCCATCAGGGGATGGCCATTCACTTTAAGGCCGATAATGATCAGCTACGCCCCCTGGGACGCCCCACCCGCGGGGTGCGTTCCATGAACCTGCGGGATGGGGATGAGCTGATCAGTATGGATATTTTGCCCAGTCAGGTGGTAGAAGCCGTCGTTCAGGCCAATGATAATGATAGTGAAGAAGGGGAAGAAATCACCCCCGGAACGGAAGGCGGCCCCTGGGCCCTGGTAATTACGGCTTCAGGTCTGGGTAAGCGGGTGCCGGTATCCAAATTCCGTCTGCAGAATCGGGCTGGGATGGGCCTGACCGCCATTAAGTTCCGCAAAGAGGACGATGCCCTTGCGGCCCTTTTGATTGTGAATGAAGGGAATGAGCTCATGCTGGTGACGAACCGGGGCATTATCATTCGCCAGCGAGTCAATGACATTTCCATTCAGTCCCGTCCGGCAACGGGAGTGCGTCTGCAAAAGTTAGACGACGATGACGCGATCGCTGCGGTCGCCCTGGTGCCCCCAGCGCTGCAGGAAGACGATGAAGATGATGACGCCACCGAGGCTGATGTCGTGGCACCCTCTGAGGATGCCGACCTAACGGCTGCTGATGCGGCAGAAGGAATTGCTGAAGGCGGGGAGGCAACAGAGGAATAAGGTTCAATCCCCTGAATTCAGTTCTCTGAATTCAGTCCTCTGCCCTGGGCTGATTGTTCCGCTTCCAGCAACCCCGCCTGTTTCACAAGGCGGGGATACAGCAGCACGAAAAATCCCATCCAGGTGCCAACGGGAATGGCCAGGGCAGTAGTAAACCACCATCGGTGCACCAGCAGCCAGCTTCCCCCGATGAGTACCATGCCGGTGAATACGATGGACCAGGGCTGGCACCACCAGGGCTTCAATTGCCAGACACTCGCTGGTTGGGGTGATTCAGGCATGGCTCAGGGCGGGGATGGAATATTACTTTTACTAAGAAAAAATAGCTTTGACCAGGAAAAATAGGGTTGGCCAGGTCATTTTCCCCTTAGGGGGCAAGGCAGCGATCGCAAACTCCATTCACCGTGACTTCATACCCGTCTACCTGCCAATGGGGGCTGAGGGTGGTCAAATCAATCCCTCCGATTTGCTGCCATGGAATATCTTTGATGGTGCCACAGCTGCGGCAGCGGAAGTGGTGATGGGGGTCGATGTTGGCATCGTAACGACAAACCCCTTCTTCCAGTAGGACTTCACGGATTAAGTCGACATCGCGTAAAGCCTGGAGAGAACTGTACACCGTTGCCTGGGAAGAGGTGGGTGCATTCTGGTTCAGGTCACTCAAGATATCGTCAGCAGTGGGGTGATCTGACCGAGACAGCAGGTTGGTATATACGGCAAACCTCTGGGGAGTTACACGTAACCCCTTTGCTTTTAAGGTTTGAACGATTTGGTCGGCCTGCTGCTGCATAACTGTTGAACTCCTGGGTGAACCGAAACTCCCTATGGCGACAGATTAGATCAAACTATGGGGTTAGGGGAAAAGCTGAGACGGATTTACCTGAGTAAGAACCCTGCGCCTCTGAGTACCACTGTTGATAGTGCCACCGTAGATAACCTCTAGTCTAGATAATACATTAGCATTCCGGCTTGAGAAAGACAGTAACTTAAGATACGCTAAAACAGTTAAGTAATTTTGCTTATTGATTAATTCTTATCTCGGAATTATTCTGATTTAAGACAGCAGCGGCTGGATTCGCAGTTAACGTTGTTTCAAAAACGTTGTTTGAACCATTAGTGAGGTAATTATGACTGTTATCGAACGTGTGCCTGATGTAGTGTTTAAGACCCGTGTGCGGGATGAGTCTGTACCTGGTTCTAACCCCTACCGCTGGGAAGATAAGACTACCCAGGACATTTTTGGCGGTAAAAAGGTGGTTGTATTTTCCCTGCCTGGAGCGTTTACGCCTACCTGCTCTTCTAACCACCTGCCTCGTTACGAAGAACTGTACGAGGAGTTTAAAGCCCATGGCGTCGATGAAATTGTCTGTGTTTCTGTAAACGATGCTTTTGTGATGTTCCAGTGGGGTAAGCAGATCGGCGCCGATAAGGTCTTCCTGCTCCCCGATGGTAATGGCGAATTCACCCGCAAAATGGGTATGCTGGTCGACAAGTCTAACCTGGGATTTGGCATGCGCTCCTGGCGCTATTCCATGTTGGTAAATGACGGCAACGTCGAGAAGATTTTTGTTGAGCCCGACTATGCCGACAACTGCCCTACCGATCCCTTCGAAGTGTCTGATGCCGACACCATGCTGGCCTACATTAAGGGTACTGAGTCTGCTGGCGTATCTGAGCCTCGCCGTGAGTTCGTGGGCTAAACTGCGGCATTAATTGTTTAAGGATAGCGAGGGGCGAAATCGCCCCTCGCTTTTTTACCGTAAATTTCCAGGGTGAATTACTCAGGAGCTGTCACACCTCAACCATATCCCTCTACAGGGGCATGACACCACTCTCTAACCTCGCCTAAGGTCTCTTTTATTAATGAGGTGGATTACGAAGTACCGCCTCAGAATCTGAAAATTAGCATGGTAAACGTGCCCACGGCCCCGAGCAGTCGTTTTGTCATCCAAAATGTATTACTTAAATGATTCGTGGGCTGATCAAACGCTGAAAGGGATGCCCTTCATGGCATGGAAATCTGACATATTCACCCGTCGTGTGCCCTTGGGTTCCCAGCCCAAAATTTACAGTTATCTAGCTGAAACCCTTCTGGCTGGGGTCAGGTTTCCAGGTCACCACCAGTCCCGTACTGCTGGCAACCGCTAAGGACCGATTCTGGGGGTGCCAGGATAAAGCCGAGCAGGATCCCTGAGGAAACTTAAGGGTTTGTAAGAGGGTTTTTCCCTGTTCCCAAAGGGTGATTAAACCCTCCTGCCCGGCTGCGGCGAGCAGAGTGGAACCGGGTTGAAATGAGATCCTATTCACCCGCTGCCGGTGGTGCTGCAACACCCGCGATTTCCATCCACCCCCGGATGGGGCTTCTCGTTCCCAAATGGTGATGGCTTCCAGGCAGGCCGCTGCAATTAATGGTGCGCCGGTTTGAGTATGCAGGCTGGACCATTCAACCTGCCGCACTTTGCCGGGAAACCCCTGCATTAACCAGGGGGGGGGACTATCCACCTGGGCAACGGTCAAAGTGCGATCCAGATTTCCAGATCCTAAATATCGTCCGTCGCCAGACCAGGCGCAGTGCAGACTGGCACCGGGAACCGCAATCAGCCTGGGCGGGTTTCCCCAGGCCTCTGCGGACCAAATTTTGATGCCGCCATGGCCACTGACGGCCAGGTCAGTTCCCGCAGGATGCCAGGCCAGGTGCAGTACGGAGGAATCGGCAAAATCCAGTTGTGCAATCTTTTCTTTTCTCGGAATATCCCAAATATGGACCTGTGCCCCGACCCCAAACGCAAGATGACTCAGGGAAGGATGCCAGGCCAGGCGGTCAATCCAATCACCGGCGCAGGATTGAGTCCACAGGGGAGAAGCTCCCGACGCTTTCGTATCCCACACCTCAACGGTGCTGGACTGCCCTCCCACTGCCAAAAACTGGCTGTCTGCCGAAAACCCCAGGGCATTAATCGCCTGACCATCGGCCTGACGCAACAGGGTGAAGTCGGAGGAGTCCTGGGAATGGAGAGCCACCTCTCCCGATGAAGCAGCCATTCCCAACCATGCGCCATTGGGGGACCACTCCAGGGCGGTGATGTAGTCGGATAGGGCCCTGCGCCAGGCCTTGGTGAATTTTGATTTTGCTGTACTCACGCCAGACAGGCCCGAAACCCTTTGCGGATGGCATCTTCGTCAAGGTTGCGACCAATAAACACCATTTCACTGCGGGGGGTCTCGCTGGGCTTCCAGGGACGATCCGGGCGACCATCAAAGATCATGTGGACCCCCTGAAACACAAACCGATTGGGCTCATCCTTCAGGTTGAGAATACCCTTTAAGCGAAAGATATCCGGACCTTTAGTTTGCAATAGCTCACTGACCCAGGCGCTGAGCTTTTCGCTGTCCAGGGGCGCTGATTCCACAATGGCAAAGGAATACACCTGATCGTCGTGTTCGTGGGCAGCTTCATTGAGGAAGTCGGGGTCTACTTCCAGCGCCCGATCTAAATCAAAGGCTTTGACGCCCAGGATAGATTCCATGGCCAGGTCAGAATTTTGGGTGCGATAGAGTTTCACCATCGAGTTCATAGCTTTGATGCGACCCTCTAATTCAACCAATTCATCTTCACTGACCAGATCAATTTTGTTGAGTAGAATCACGTCGGCAAAGGCAATTTGCTCCTGGGCTTCGTCGCTGTCCCAGTGTTGCCAAATGTGCTTGGCATCAACTACGGTAACCACCGCATCCAGGGCCAGTTGGGATTGGATATCTTCATCCACAAAAAAGGTCTGAATGACCGGGGCAGGGTCGGCCAGACCTGTGGTTTCAATCACCAGATGGTCAAACTTGTCGCGCCGCTGCATCAGGTTACCGATAATGCGAATCAGGTCGCCCCTCACGGTGCAGCAGATACAGCCGTTGTTCATTTCAAAGATTTCTTCGTCGGCATCAATCACCAGTTGATTGTCAATGCCCACTTCGCCAAACTCGTTGACGATAACGGCTACTTTTTTGCCGTGCTCATAGGTCAAAATGCGATTCAGCAGGGTAGTTTTTCCTGCGCCTAAATAGCCCGTTAATACTGTGACTGGAACACTCGCGGTTGCTGTTGCCACCATAGTCGTCAATCTTTTTCGGATGGGGAAATCCCTCAGAACTCCGGCATTATCTCTGACGGCGATCCCCCGAAAAAGTTTGGGGTGAACATTTCAAGAGCTGACTGGCCCTGAATAGGGGCAGGACACCCTCTGATCAACGTCCCCAAGGTACTACGCCAATTTTGAAACGACCGGTTCCAGAAACAGCCCATCGCCACAATCGCCATCCAATGCCTTCAACGGACTGCGATTGACAAACAATGGTTAGTGGGAATGCTGGATGGCCTCTGCCACGTCCCGACGACTAATTTCCCCAGCAGCGGCATGGACTTTAAACGTCTGTGTTGGTTGAGTCATCACCGCAATCACCGTCTCAATCTGGGGACACCCGGGCTCATGGCATTGCAGTTGGCTGATGGAAATAGGCACATCCAGCGATAAATTGAGGATGTCCTGGGTCCAGGTTTTAAGCTGCTGGATGTGCTCGGGTTTAGCGGTTGGACGCTGCTGTTTGAAGAGGTTCATGGCCTTAGATAAGTTATCCAATATGGGGTAGGATAGCAGGCCAGTCAGGTTCCAAGCCTGGCTCCATCCCTGCTTTTTGTCCTACAGATGAGATGCCGCCCTGCCTGGGGGGATGGATAGACAGTCAAAAATTCTGGCTAAAATACCTACCCCCCTGGCCTAAGCTTTCAGGCAAAGGGTGGTTACCAGGACTATCTAACCCTTGAGTACAGGCTTAATAGCACCGACACCCTACCAGTGGACAACTCCTATAATTTGCATGTTTCTTTGGAGGTCTGTGCTCCGATGGCTGAAAAATTGGTAGCAGTAGCGATAACAGGCGACGGCAGCATCGCTCACCATGCGGGAAGAGCCCTGCGATGGAACGTTTACCTCGTTCCCGATAACGCCGACGCAAGTCTAGCCTGGACGCTGGATTTAACGCCCACGGGGTGCCTCCACGAATGGCATGTCCATGGCGATGGGAATCGTCATCCCCTCCATTTTGTTGATGTTGCCATTGCGGCTTCCGCTGGCGAGGGCGTACGGCGAAGACTACGGGAGCGCGATACAGAATTGCTGACCACGAGTGAGGCTAATTCAGAGCAGGCCATTACAGGCTATTTAACCGGGACTTTACCGGAGGGTTTACCCCACGCCAAACAGCCCTGCCAGACTTAATGAAATCGAGAGGTTTAAGCCCTAAAAAAGGCTGATGACTATGATTTGCATCGCACCCGCATTTTATGGCATAGCGCAGGTCATTCAGCCTCCGCTCGTACGCTTCCATCAGCAACA